>JAXDCU010000301.1:0-6631 GCA_034677645.1 Verrucomicrobiia bacterium | reverse complement strand
TCCCGTGGCTAGGCGTATTGATGGCTTCGCCCATCATCGGCCTTTGGTACTGGTGCACGGACCAGTACATCGTCCAGCGCACGCTTTCCGCCAGGGACCTGCCGACGGCGCGCCGGGGGGCCTTGTTTGGCGGTTTGCTCAAGGTGTGGCCGGTGTTGATTTTCATGATTCCGGGCATGATCGGCTGGGCTCTCCACCAGCAGGGGGTCATTCAACTACCCTTCAAGATCGGCGCGGACGGCCTGGCGACCACGACGATCGATGGCGATCAAGTATTCCCAACCCTCGTCAAGGTGCTACTGCCGGCGGGTATCCGGGGCTTGATCGTGGCCTGTTTGCTCGCCGCTCTGATGAGTTCGCTGGCGTCGTTGTTTAACTCGAGCGCCTCTCTGTTCACGGTGGA
Organism: Verrucomicrobiia bacterium; assembly: GCA_034677645.1. Lineage (GTDB taxonomy): Bacteria > Verrucomicrobiota > Verrucomicrobiia > Limisphaerales > J093 > JAAYVR01. The sequence continues at coordinate 6,228 of JAXDCU010000301.1, read as the reverse complement.
CATCTACGAGAAAATCCGACCCGGCCAGTCGGAAAAACACCTCCTGCTGGTCGGACGCATCGCCACGGCCACAGTCGTGGGGCTGGGCATCGTTTGGATTCCGGTCATGGCGAGAATCTCGAAAGGCGGGCTTTACCAGTATCTCCAGAACGTTCAGGGCTATCTGGGCCCCTCCATCACCGCGGTGTTTTTCCTGGGGCTGTTCTGGAAACGTATCAACACCGCTGGCGCCACGTGGGGTCTTGTGTCCGGCTTCGTCCTTGGCATGATCAAGCTGACTTTTCAGACCTTCTACGGAAAGGAGAAGATCGCCACTCCGCTCCTGTTCGCGCAGATTGGCGATTTCAATCCCTACTATGCGACTGGGGTTCTGTTCGCCATCAGTGCCCTGATAATGGTGGTGATTTCCTTGATGACCGCGCCACCGCCGGAGGAGAAGGTCAAGGGCCTTACCTACGGCTCAATTCATAAGGAAGCGGGCGCTGAAATTCGCCAGAGCTGGGACCTGGGCAACAAACTGATGGCAAGCGCCATCATTTTACTAGTGCTCGGCCTGTACCTCTATTTCACCTTCTGGCTGGGCTAAGCTGAGGACGTGTGAATGTCTCTTTCGCGGCTGGCAGATTCAGGACAGGATGAGTAATAGATGTGATGTCATGAGCAACGACCGGTGTTCTGTTCCCAAATCAGCGAACAAGTCCGCCTTCACGCTGATTGAGTTGCTCGTCGTTATAGCCATCATCGCGATCCTGGCCGCGATGCTGTTGCCCGCGCTCAGTTCCGCCAAGGAACGCGCAAAACGAGCCGCCTGCAAGAGCAACATGCGTCAATGCCTTGTGGCTATTCACCTCTACGGGGGCGATTTCTTGGATCGCGTCCCCACGGCCAGGGAAAACGCGGACCAGTGGCACGCGGTGCGCGTCTCTAACGCCACTTGGACAAATCTTGTGCGGTACTCGGGCAACGAGCGCATCCTTGACTGCCCCAATTTCCGATTCAATTCGAACTTCCTCGGCCGCACTAACCCGCAATGGGGCTACCTGATAGGCTATCAGTATCTCGGCGATGCCTTGGTGCCGCCCGCATACAAACAGTACCCTTGGTACTCACCCACACGCCTCAGCGACTCTGGAACAAACACGATCCTGGCGGACGCCAATCACTGGGGCGACGACGGATTCAAGGCCGCGCCGCATACGAAGTCGGGCACAATCCTTGAAAGGAACAGCTCGTTCACGCGCAGTCTGCCGGGGCGAACCGCGGCCGATGTCGGGGCCCAGGGCGGCAATGTTGGAGCGCTGGACGGTTCCGTGACCTGGAAGACAATCAAGCAGATGGGCGTTAACCAAGCCTCATCCTACGTGTACTATTGGGGCAACTGGTGAGGCCCCGAGTAACCGCGGAACCACACGCTCATTTCGGACTTGCCGCGGTTGCCCCACGCGTAATACGGGATCAGCCGCGTTTCCACCGGTTTTGGATCGGTCGTCTCTCGCTCTCGATAAAGCTTGCCGTTCCAGTCACCCGACGGGATGGCAAGCAAAGCGGTGTCAAGCGCCACAACGCCTCCGAGCAAGCGCCGGTCATAACGCGCAAGAAAACGAGCGTCAGTTGGCACGCTCAGTTCCATTACGCGAACTCCCGGCGGCAGATCAACCGATTCGATGCAGTAGACCACGGGACCCCGTTTCACGGCCAGTTGGCCCAAGGTCTCCTCCACCAGCGGATTGGCTTCTATCAACTGCACCGGCATGGGGATGTCCAGGTCAACCACGTCGCCAGTTTCCCAGCGCCGATATATCTCGAAATACGTCCCGGTCGGACCCGCAACTCTAGCCGGCCCGTGATTCACACGAACGCTTGCCCTCTTCGCCCAACCTGGTATCCGGAGCTTGAGCGCCACCTGTTTCGCGGCGCACTGATCAACCACGATGCGGACATGTCCGTTCCATGGGTACTCGGTTTCTTGTGTGATCGCGACCCTCCCCCCGTGACCCAGGTTAGTTGTGAGCCTGCTGGCGCCGTAAAGGTTGACCCAGATCGCGTTGCTTGACACCCCATAAGCGTAGCCGCCCAGTTCGGCCAGCAGTCGCGCCAGATTCGGAGGACAGCAGAAAGAGCTCACATACGGCGTCCTAGTCCGAGACCAGCGCAAATCCACGGGCATAGGATTCGTCACGCGCAACGGGTTTGTGTAGAAGTAATTCGTGCCGTCGAGGCTGACACCTGAGAGGATGCTGTTGTAGAGAGCCAGTTCAGCCATGTCCATGAACCGAGCCTCGCCACTCGCAAGAAACATCCGCCAGTTCCACATCGCGTTTCCTATGTTGGCGCAGGTTTCATTGTGAGCGGTTGTATTGGGCAATTCGTACTTCCGACCGTAGGCCTGGTGGACGCGGGCGATCTGCTTCTGGTTCCTGCCGCCATAGGGCGAAGCGCCGTCATATAGAGCGCCGCAGCCGCCGGTGACATAGAGTTTGTGCTGAATTAGATCAGTCCAAAGACCATCCAGCACCGCCCATGTCTTGGCTTCGCCGTTTTCGATGAACAAATCCGCCGCGCCAGCGCAGAGGTAGTTCGCGCGCACGGCGTGACCGACAGCCTCGGTCTGGTCGAAAAACGGCACGCGGTCTTGGTTGTCGTCGCCGCCCTGGCCGCTCTTGGCCACCAGATCGCGCATCGCAAAGAGCTTATGTGCCAGTTCCAGATACCTGCGTTCGCGCGTCTCCCTGTGCAGTTCGATCAAGCCCATGTAATGGGATGGGCACACCGTGTTTCTGGCCAGTTCAGAGCTTGGATTGGCAAAGGCCTCCTCCAGAAACCGAGCTGCCCGAATTGCAACTGCCAACAGACTGGTCTTCCCCGTCGCGCGGTGATGCACGCACGCCGCCGCCATGAGATGCCCCAGGTTGTAAACCTCGAAATTGTTCCGATCGCTGAACGGCAGCGCGTTCGTGTCGCCATTGCGCCACGCAATCAGCACTGGCGTGTGAAGGTAACCGTCTGCTCGCTGCGCCGCGGCGATGATGTCGATCATTCGGTCCAGGTCGCCATCCACAGGCCATTCGCCGGTGACAGCATAGGCCGCGCTCGCCGCTTCAATGAACTTGTAGAACTCGCCGTCGTTGAAAGGCGCGCCCCGATGGCGCCCTTCGGCAAGTCCGGCGGCAATCTCGAAGTTGAGGAAGAACTGCGTGCGGTTCGTGCCTGTCATAAGCTCGGCCATGGCGGGCAATGTCCGGGTGCGGATGACCTCCAACCGCTGCGCCCAGAAGCCGCTCGTCCAGCGGACTTCGTCAAGACCAACCGTCCGGACCAGGGCGGCGGGACTGCTGCTGTTGTCGACAACGCGGGCGGCGGCTAAGACGCCGGTCACGGCGACTGCCGCCATCACGCCGCGCGTGAACCAGCGGAGGATCCTCAGCCACCGGTCGCTCATGGACATGCGCCCATGTTCCGTGGAACAAACCGAAAAGCCAGAAGATTCACTTTCCACTAACCGGGTGGGGACCGATTCCACTCGGTCCCTGATTTCGCCCAACAAGACGGGGACGCGGTGGAACGCGTCCCTCTGGAGGGGCTACAGCGGACCACGCTGGAGTCTTTTATGAAGTTTGTCGACGCGTTACCGGCCAAGACGGAGATCGTTGTTGGGGGGGGGCCGGGGGGGGGGGGGGGGGGGGGGTAGTTCTCTCACAAAACTGGGTACAAGTTAGATGTTAGGTCGAATACCACCATCGATGCGCACATCAAGAGGAATTTGACCCAGATCGAATCGACGAAGCTTGGCCCCAGATGGACCGATAGGTCCGGAGGTATTTCCATGCGGGAAGGAAACCACTGGGATATTCAGTACCCGCCGACCAGTACGCGGCCGACTCCTTCATCGCCGTCCTCACCTTCCCCAAGGCCCGCCCCAACCCCGGCACCAGCACCAACTCCCAGCGCCCAGCATAGGGTTGACCAAGCGGGATCGTAGCACGACAGCCGTTCGAGGATCGGAGGGATTACCAGCAACGAGAGAGCAAGTGAGCTATGAAAGCCGCTGTGAAATGTGAAACCGTGCTGAAAGACCAACCTGACAGCGGCAGGCTTGACTAGTCCTTAGAATCTGATAATCTGATTGTATGAAAGAGATGACGATCACGGTCACCGAGGCGGCTCGAAATTTCGCCGATTGTGTGAACCGGGCGCATTATCAACACACGACCTTTGTGCTGCTCAAGAACGGCAGGCCCTTCGCCCGCATTGAACCTGACCGCGAGAAGTGTTGCACGGGGCGGGAACTGGCGGAGGCCCTGGCTCACGCGGACTTGTCTGTGGAAGAAACCAGGGACTGGCACCGGGACCTGCTGGCTGCCCGCAAAACCCTCAAAGCGCCGGAGGACAAATGGCGATAATCCTCGATGCTGATGTCATCATCCGGGGCGAAAAGGGGACCTTCGACCTCAAGGCGTGGTTGGAGAGCAAGCCGGACGAGGTGTTCGAGGTCGCCGCCATCACCGTGGCGGAGTTATGGCATGGCGTGGAGCGGGCCGACGTGGCGCACAAAGCCCGCCGCCAGCAATACCTTCAGCGCGTGCTGGCTCCGCTGCCGATCGTGCTTTACACCGAACAGACCGCGCTGGAGCACGCCCGTATCTGGGCGCAACTCGAGGCAGCTGGCAAGATGATCGGCGCCTACGACCTGATTGTCGCCGCGACAGCGCTGGAGCGTGGCAGCGAGGTGGCGACGTTCAACCGGCGCCATTTCAAGGTCGTGCCGGGGCTGAAGGTGGTAGAACCGGTATAATCCCAGCCTGAACAGTCTCAACGCCGTGCCGACGACACTGGGGTTGAAGCTGCGATTCGCACCGGGTTGATGCCAACCGGCCCGGAGGCGATGTGTGGCAGGGTTCATCCAGCCGCCACCATCCACACCCACGGCAGTGCGAGCATGTCGGTGTCCAGCGGACGGCCCTGGCCGGCGTGTAACACAACCCCGCGCGCCAAGTGTTGGTTTTTCTTGAGCGAATCGCGAAAGGCCCGAATGCCTGCTGCATCGGAACTGGTCACGGTGCTGCCGGTCTTGATTTCCAGGGCCACGAGTTTGCCCTCCTGTTCGAGAATGAAATCCACCTCGTGCCCCGGGCGGTCCCGCCAGAAATGAAGTTTGCGGGCAAACCAGCGCGAGCGAATGCCGTTCATGCCGTGAAATGAATCATTTCACGCAGTGAAAGGTAAGTGGAGTTCTGCGGACGATTTGGTCGTTCCGTCGCCGCGGCGGATCTCGGCGGCCCCGGCCCGCCTGCTTCCGGCTTGGATTGACTTGACCCGCCAGCGTCGACCGTAAGGTGAAAGGCCCGAATGCCTGCGGCATCGGAACCGTTATCCGTAGCCGCCGCCGTGAGTCGGCGCACTCTGATCTTTCAATCCAAGTCAGCGCGCACTCACGCCCGCAACGACGGCGTTTGGCACCCGTTCCCTGTCCTTTTTAGGGCCGGAGCTTGACGCCGCAGCCCTGGTCCGCCTTGGCGAGCGCCTGCGAGGATTCTGTACGGTGCAGATTGGCTCTGCTGTTTCCCGTGATGGGATTGAACCAACACAATCCTCGTAACCGCCCGAAGTCGCCGTCCGCCGTGAGCAGCCCGACGTCGTGGTCTAACACCAGAGCTTTAAAAACCGAAATGAAAAAACCGCGGGTGGTCACTCCGTGCCCGGCGGTCATACCCTGATCCAGAGTGCCGGTGAGGCTGTGGCCGATGACGTTCGGGTTGGCGCGGATGGCATTGATGCCGAGCAACCGCTGGCCGGCCATGCGGGCAAGCGATTGACTGAACTCCTAAAGATGGCCGAGAACTCGACCTTGAATTCGGAACGAATGTCCGTGGTCACCAAAGTTTCACCCGTGGCTGCCGGAGCAACGGTAAGCTGAAGGCTTCCGTGGACCCCTGAGTCTCCAGCGTTGCGTATGTTCAACTGCACACGGATCTGGCCGGTCCTCCAGTCCGGCCGCGCAAAGAGGTCCTCGACGCGAACCGCGGGCACGGTCAGCACCTCGACCGAATCCCAGATGCCGCCTTGGTTCCATGCGCTGCCGGAAGAATAGGGCAGGGCTTTGTTGCGGTGCGGCGTTTCATTGAGCACGATGCCGTCGATGGCTTGGTGAGTGGGGTTCAGCACCCGAACGGCGAGACGGTTCTTCGCGCCGGGTTTGATGAGGTCCGTCACGTTGAACAGGAACGGCGA
>JAXDCU010000300.1:0-14081 GCA_034677645.1 Verrucomicrobiia bacterium | reverse complement strand
TCCAGGGGCTGCCGCCCACGACCGGAGCCGCCACCGCGGAGAAAAGTTGATTCTCTGACCGTGAAGACCAAGACCCACAGCAGTCTTGGCATCCACGAACATCTTTTGACGATTGTCCGGAAGCTGCCGCGTGATTTCGAGTCGTTCGGTCGGCGCGAACATGACGGTGCGGACTGGCAGCGCAAACGCTCCATGCTTCAGCGGGTCGCATGGGTGGCTGAGATGTGAAATCGGCGGCAGACCCCGCAGGGCGTTGAGGCGACCTTGAACCTCACGTCACTTGGCACCATTGCGACGGCGCCCTGTGCGCCGCCGCCGCCGAATTGAGGGCCGCCGCCAGCACGGAGCGGCCGGCATGAAATGCACAGCGCATCGCGATGTAGTGCCGTCCATGCAAGGCGAGCGATCTTCTCCACGAGATCGCTCGCTTGCGTCCGCACTGCGCTCTGTTCCGGCCACCTACGGGAGCGGCATGGCGCGATAGAAACGCTTCGGATGGTTCACAGAGTCCATGTCAACCCACGCGGTGGGACTCGTGCTTAGGGTGAAGGTGGTTAACGGTTGCCAGTTCTCGCCGCCGCCGATAGCGTCCAGGCACTCGATCGTGTAGGTCGTTCCAACCGGGCCGGACAGAATCACGCCGGCGAACATCCTCAGATCAAGCGCCGACAGGTACGCGCAGTTCGTGACTGAGCCGAAGACGTTCCGAACCACGACACAATACGTTCAGGCATTCTCCGCGCTTACGCCTGTGACCGTGAGCGTGGGTCCATTGGCGCGCAGCGGCGCGCCGGCCGTCGAAGGACCACTCATAGGTGAGCGGTTGTGTGCCAAAGGCCTTCACGGCAAATCGTGCTGTGCCGCCGGGGGCTACCGTGGTGTGCACCAGCGGGGATGCCAACATTGGCGCCGCCTCACCGTACAAGCGGATGTTGTCGAGGTTGTAGTCCACGGATGCATAAGGATCCGGCCCAGGGCCCGTGTTCTTCATGTGCAGCCGGCTGACGCCCAATCGAGTCGCGTCGGCGGGAAGAGTCGGAGTCGTCGCGGTCAACTTGATAAAGTCGGCACCATTGGAACAGACCGTCACCGTAAGCTCCAACAGGTTTGACGCGGCGTTATACTCCAAGACGTTGTGATACCACGTACCTGCTGACCAAGGCGGACTGTGTGACGAAGGCGCGGCGGAAGGGGAAAACAACGCGGTGAAATTGCCGCCATCGGCGATACCGACGTCTGCGCCGGCCCCGTGTCCGTAAAGCAGACTGGCGTCGAAAAGGCCGACGGTGAGTCCAGCGGACCACTGGTCGAAATTGATTTGGTGGTCCCACTCCAGTCGCCAGTATGCGTTGGGATTAAAGCGGGGCAGATTGATATACGCGGACGTGCCTTCAGTGTTCACTTGCGTGCCGTGGAACATGCGAGCCCCAGAATCCCAGCGCAGTTTTGCCGGATCGTCGGTGTTCCAGCCCGGACTCTCAGCGAAATCCTCGCTGTACAGAGGCATCACCATCGACGGCGATGCGAGAGGGGCGCCGCCGCCTGAAATCAGTTTTGTCTTGCCGGAACCATCCGGGCACATGGCCCAAATCCCTGAACTGCCATCCTGATCCGAGACGAACAGGATGCATTGTCCATCCGGAGTCCAGGAAGGGTTTGCCTCGTGCGAAGTCCAATCGGATGTGACGTTCGCGATTTCCGAACCGTCTGGATTCATGACGACGACATCATAGAAGTTGTCGTTCTGAATGAAGCCTGCAACGATTTTGGAGTCATCAGGAGACCACCGGGGCCGCTGATAGGCGGTGCCGTCAGGCCGATCTGTGATTTTGGTCTTTGCACCCGTGGCCAGGTCCCAAATCCACAGATCGCTGTTGTACTCACCACCCAGCAGCGCCCAGTCGCAACCGGCGAGCTTGGTGCCGCACGTTGACCAATCGACCATGTCAATGCCATACCCCAAGTTGGTCTTGCTGCTCCCGTCGAAGTTGATCACGAAGACATTCCCATACACTTCCTGATACGCAACCCGCATTCCGTCTTTCGACACGGCCGGATCTGCGCAAACGCCAGTCCCGTCACTGATGCGGTGATGCCCGCTGCCGTCAGGTCTGACGGCATAGATTTGACTGTCTTGCCCGTTAGAGAACACCATCCACTCGCCAGTTGGTGACCATGCCGCGTTGTAGACGGTTGCAGAGGGTGGGAGCGGTACCTGATGGGACCTCTGCGTTGCAGTGTCGAAAACCATAAGCTTAAGAGTGTCGTAACGGACATAGGCAATCCTACCATCGGCCGCGGCCATGCTCGCAACAGCGCCAGCGAGCAAACAGACCACAGTGAGCATCGCTTCAAGAGGTTTCATTGATTCTCCAAGTGTCGTTTTCATAGTCCTTGAGTTCTGTGTCAGAGTAAATACGATCCTCGGACCGCTGATCTTTCAAAACAGTGAGTGGCAGGACCGGTATAGCAGGTATAAGCAGCGACTTGCTTGTATCTGACCAAGCGTTGTCAGATTCACCGTTTGATGACCACGCTCTTGATTTGCGACGTGGAGTCCAAATGCCTTAATCTCCGTGTCTTCAGTGTAATCAGTGGTTTGTCCATCCGCATTGTTGAACGAAGCCGCAATACAAACCCTGCAATCATTGACGATCTAACCAGAAAACTCAGTCAGAATGGGGGAACATCAGTCAGAAGCTGGTGGGCAATGCGCGCCAGACTGAGGCGAAGAACGCGTCCATATCCAGGTGGGCGATCACGCGGTGCATCGGAAGGCAGGATGCCATTTCCCGCACGATGAACCAAGCCCTGGGCTTTCGCCGATAGCGAGTCCTGGCGATAATTGATGCCGAACGGATGAAGCGCCGAACCTTCAAATCGCTCCGAGCTGATCGGGCGGAGCGTCACCACAATGTCTATGTGGTCCTGCTGGCGCCGGCGGCGGGCCGCTTGGCGGCAGTTCGCGCCGCCAACCCGAACCGGCGTCGCGGCAAGTCATGCGTGTATGTTGGGATGACCGGGTTGACGCCAGAAGAACGGTTCGCAAACCACAAGCAGGGGATCAAAGCTGCGGCTGTGGTCCAGCGCTACGGGATTCGGCTGCTGCCCGAACTCTATGCGCACTTGAACCCGATGCCCTATGAGGCGGCACTCCAAATGGAGAAAGACCTGGCGGAGGATCTACGCCGTGAAGGCTACGCCGTCACAGGCGGGCATTGAGCCGCCGGGACGGATCACTCATAGACTTCCAGCTCCGCCACAACCATTTGGGCTCCCTTCTGCTCAGGGCCATCCGGTTTCAGTGTGCTCACGCGGATGAATTGCGCCCGCACCGGATTGAAATCGCAGCTGAAGGGCTTGCCGTCGAGGTTGTCGGCGGAACCCACGGTCTGCCAGGTCTTGCCGTCAACCGAGAGGCTGACCTGCAGCTTGGTCGCGTAGCCGTCCGGGGCGAAAGTCACTTTGATGCGGCGCACCTCGCGCGGCTGGAGCAGGTCCACTTCATAGGTCCAGGGCCATTCGTTGGCCGCCAGCGCGGTCGTATTCATCCGGCCATCTACACCGAGCTTGGCGAGATGTTCGCCACCGCCTCCTCCGTTGACGGGCAGTTCATGGGTACCGTCCAGGCTGAGCAGGCGCGCGGGCTTGCGAAAGGCGAGGTTGCCCGGCGGAACCGGCGGCTGGGCCTTGTACGCCGCCAGGCCCGGGCGCAGCGCTTTCAGCACTTCCAGTTGCGACCGGTCGAGGCCCCCGTCCCGATACAACAGCACGTCGATAGACACTGCGCCGCCTGCCCGATTCACCTCGGAGATGTACTCAGTCAGATCGGCTTTCGAGTAGCGCACGCCCGGTTGACCCCAACCGGCGCCGAGATAGTTGCCGAGTCGGTCGTGGCCGAGGTACGACAGGATGTGCCATTGCTCGCCAGCGGTCCATCGGGAGACCGGCTGGTCCAGGAACCGATTCTGTTCCCCGCACGTGTAGTCTTCGTGGCGCGAATAAGGCTGGACCCGGTCCTGCACGCCGGGATTGAAGGCGATGATGCAGGTGGGGCTTCCCGCTTTGAGCGCACGGGCGAGGATGCCCAACTTCTCATCGTCGTAACCGATGAAGGCGTAGCTACCGTCCACCCACCAGCCGGCGACTCTCTCGCGATAGCGCTCGCTGTACTCCTGTACGACGGAAGCCCATTTCTCCACGTAGCTCTTCGGGACAGGGTCTTTCCAGCCCAACGCGGCAGCCGCTTTGGCGTCGGTGCGTGGGCCGTCGCCGGTCCAGTAGAGCATTAGCGGGATGTTCTTGGCGTGGAGCGCCTGGTAGAGGTCCTCGACCAGGTCGCGCGTCGAACAGGCCTCGCCGGGCCGATAGTCGGTCAGGCGATCGAAGGTGGCGTTGGGCGCAATGAGGAACCGCGTGCGCTGGTGCATGGTGAAGATGACGTAGCCCGCTCCGGCTTCAGCCATGGCGTTGGCGAAGCGGTGGGTGTCGAACTCGCGTACGCATTCGTCCCACGAGGTCTCTCGGCCGAGGCTGTGAACCTGCTGCGGCTCGTTCTGCAGGTCTTCGAGGTAATGAACGAACACACCGTATCCAGCACGCTGAAACCAGTCTGTGCTGGGGTTGTTAGTGGCGGCTTGGGAGACCAGACAGGAGACGAACCAGTAAAACAGGGTAAAGCCGCATTCCATCCGGCCGAGCCACGCGAATCGTGCCGATTTCATTCCTGAAGTCTGCGGGTTCGAGGCCGTCTCGTCACCGCAAAAGCGCCTGCTCGTACTTGCCTGGAACGTCTGGTGTCCTGGGTAGTCACAGCGCTGTCCGTGGCGTCCAGCAGGACGAGCACCAGCAAATCGAACCGCGGCCCTGCGGCGCATCTGGGGCTTGGCGCCAGAAGAAGGACGAAGTAGCGTCGCAATAAGCCGTCGATGACGCGTGATGCTATGGACCGAATTCTCACCCGCTTGATGCCGCTGTCCGCGTTGCTGACGGGCTGTGCGATATTCTCCCTCGCGTTTCAATCGGCGGCGTCTCCTGCGATAGTGGTCCGCGCAGAATCAGAAACTATGAAGGCTCAACTCCCATCGGTCATCCGGCCTTGCCATCCCGCCGACTTCGATGCGATGTACGCGATCATCAACGACGCCGCCCAGGCTTACCGTGGGGTCATCCCCACAAGAAAGAAGAACGATGCCACTACTCAGAATCCAGACCAACGCGGCGGCTGACGATCAGAAGCGACAGTCGCTGTTGAAACACGCGTCACAACGGATTGCATCGGCGCTGGGCAAACCTGAACAATCCATGATGGTCAGCCTGGAAGCGGGTGTCTCCATTATCTTCGCAGCCAGCAGCGACCCGACGGCCTTCGTGGAACTGAAAGGGATCGGGTTGCCAACGGCGAAGACACGGGAGTTGTCTCGGCTCATCTGCGAATTGATCGAGTCCGAACTGGGCGTCGCCCGGCGGAGGGTCTATATCAATTTCGCCGATGTGCCCGCCAACCTCTGGGGTTGGAACGGGGAAACGTTCTGACCAGCGTAAAGCAGCCGTGAACACGCACTTCGCTCTTCTCGTGATCCTGTTGACACTGGTGCAGGGATTGGCTTTGGCGGGCGATGCGGTGCCGTCGGTCCGCGTCATGTTGCCCGACGAGCCCGGTGCCATCACCAGGCGGGCGGTCAAGATTCTCAGCCGGCAGATTGGCCAACGATGCGGAGCCAAAGTGGTCACCGCCGGCCAAGCCGCATGGTTGGTGGAATTGGGCATCGAAGCCGGCATCGGGACGGAAGGTTACCGGATCGTGGACGGACCCGGGGGGTCGGTGCGGATCGTGGGCAACGACGAGAGAGGGCTGCTCTACGGCGTGGGCAGATTCCTGCGAAGCTCGCGCTATGATCGCGGCGGCTTTAGTCCCGGCCCCTGGCGGGGCACCTCCGTACCGTGCTGTCCGATGCGTGGTATCTACCTCGCAACCCACTTCAACAATTACTACGAGGCCGCTTCGACCGAGGAACTCGAACGCTACGTCGAAGACCTGTCGTTGTGGGGCTTCAACCTATTGGCGCTGGCTTATCCTCACTGGCAGTATTCTGGCTACGACGACGCAGCGGCACGGAAGATGACTGAGCATCTGCGCCGGATCATGACGGTGGCGAAGCAGGTGGGGATGCGGGTGAGCGTTGGGGACGCCCTCAACGGCGGCTTTACCTCGACGCCCCAGGAGCTTCGCTGCACACCCGTGCCCGATCCGCTGGGCGGGCACGGTAACTTTGGCGTGAACCTCTGCCCCAGCAAGCCGGCGGCGAGGGCGGAATTGCTGAAGAACTGGGAACAGTTGCTGGACCAGTTCGCTGAGCCCGGCTTGGATTGCATCACTTACTGGCCGTACGACGAAGGTGGTTGTGGCTGTCCGGACTGCTGGCCGTGGGGCGCGCGAGGGTATCTGAGTCTGTCGCGCGCGGTGTCGGCGTTGGTGCGCCAGAAGAGTCCGCGCGTCAAAGTCATTCTTTCGACGTGGACCTTCGACACGCCCCCCGCCGGCGAGTGGGAAGCGCTGAGGGCGGCTCTGGAGCAGGACAAGAGCTGGGTGGATTACATTCAAGCTGACGCGCACGAGGACTTTCCGCGATTTCCCTTGGAGCGAGGCGTGCCTGGCGGTCTGCCACTGATCAGCTTTCCCGAGATCAGCATGTGGGGCCAGAATCCCTGGGGCGGTTACGGGGCCAACCCGCTGCCCGGTCGCCTCCAACGACTCTGGGACCAAACCCAGCGCAAGCTCTCGGGAGGAACCCCCTACTCGGAGGGCATCTACGAAGACATCAACAAGGCGATCTGTAGCCAGTTCTACTGGGACCCGGAACGCCCGGCGATCGAGACGGTCCGGGAGTATGCGGCCTTCGAGTACTCACCCGCTGTCGCCGATGACGTGGTGAAGGTCGTGGAGACATTCGAGAAGAACCATCGTCGAGAGCAAATCGGTCCGAGCGCTCAAGAGGCGTTTGAGCGCGTCAAGGGCATCGAGGCGAAGTTGACGCCCCAGGCTCGGGCGGCGTGGCGGTGGCGGATTGTCTATCTCCGTGCGCTGATCGACTGTGAACTGCTCAGAACGCATGGGGAGCTCGAAGGCGAGCCGATGCAATCGGCTTTTCGCGAGTTGACGGCGATCTACCACGCCGAGCAAGCCCACTCGATGCCAATTCGCCCGCCGCGAATTGACGGCGCCGACTCGAAGTGAGCGTTTGCAGCAATTCCCCTTTTGGCGAAGAGCTCCCTAAAGGCGGGACACCGAACACCGCTCCCAGCGCGGTGGCGCGGTTCGGTGTCCCGGCTCAGCCGGTTTCCACGCCAGACATTTCTCAAAATGAGAATTGCTGGAGCGTTTGATCCACCGAACCCGTCAGAGGCAACCGGCGCAAGATTCGGAGTTACTCGCCTTTGACCGCCGACCACACAATCGACTTGATGGCGATCTCTTCACCCGGGCGCGGGCAACTGACAGGTTCAATCGCCAGGCCGATAAACAGGCACCTGAATTGTCTCGCTACCGTCGACATAGAGGCCGCAACACTTCTTCTGACTCGAGCAGGGGTTCACAGTCTCCGCTCTGGATGTCCTGCCACCCGAGAGGGGAGGCGCGGAGTCCGCGGAACTCCCAATCACCATGTTCCCCCAGTGGGGATGAGGAGGCCACGCCGCCTTGAACCGGATCAGCCACACTGAGTATTTCCTTCGCGCGGTGCTTGTGTCGGATTATCCATCTCAAGGCCTGGTTGTGCAATGGCGCTCACCTCCGCGAGTAGAAAGCGGCGGTTGCTTAGAAAGATCTCGGTTCGAGGGCGGACCGCCCAGTGACGGCGGATCGTGTAGGATGGGCATCAATTTTGAGGGGTCTGTGGCTTGCCGGGTCGCTGCTTGATCGCGGTCCATGCAGGCACCTTGGGAAGCCAGGACATGTTCGGGCCTTTTCCGTCTCGCCAGTGCTGGGGGACGCCACCGTAAACGGCTGCCAGCGGACTGGATACGGTGGAAATAGACCTGGGTGTGCTGGTCGCGATAGAGGCCGCGCACACCGGCGATCTTCCGCATGCGTTTCATCCGACCAGAAGTGTAAAATCAGTTCTATCCTGTGTTAAGCGGGAGGGAGACATTGTTTAGACCCTTGATTCTATTGGCGCACCCATTAGGAGTTGAACCTAAAACCTTCTGATCCGTAGTCAGATGCTCTATCCAATTGAGCTATGGGTGCGACCCATAGCAAACCATGGAATGTAACGACTGAACATGGAAAGGGGCAAGCGATTATTTGCGCAATGCCAGCTAATTTGCAGTGTTCCAACACCTGAAACTCGATTACACTGTCCCCATGACGCTCGGCGATCAGATGAAGGCTCTGGGGCAACAGGCCAAGGCTGCGTCGCGAGTGGTTGGCAAACTGAGCGCCGTGGACAAGAACGAGTGCTTGATTGCCATGGCCGACGCGCTCCTGAACAGGGCAGCGGAGATTCAGAAAGCCAACGCCCTCGACATGACCGCGGCGACAGAGGCCGGGCTGACGAAGGCCATGCTCGACCGGCTGGAGTTGAACGACCAACGCATCCAAGGAATGGCGCGAGGCCTGCGCGAAGTCTCAGCTCTGCCAGACCCGGTCGGACGCGTTCTTCAGGAACGGCTGCGGCCTAATGGGCTGCGCTTGCGTAAAGTGTCGACCCCGCTGGGGGTGATTGTGATGATTTATGAGTCGCGTCCGAACGTGACGGCGGATGCGGCGGGCCTCTGTTTCAAGTCAGGGAACGCGGTGATTTTGCGCGGAGGCAAGGAAGCTCTGAGTACCAATCGCGCGATTATCGAAACCATGATCAAGGCGGCGCGCGTCCGGCTGCAGACGTTCCCCCAACACGCACTCCAACTAGTAACCATGCCCGACCGCGAGGCGATCCGGGAGTTGTTGGCGTTGACGCAGTACGTGGACTTGTGCATGCCGCGCGGCGGTGAGGGGCTGATCCGGGCTGTCGCCGAGTGTTCGAAGGTCCCGGTGATCAAGCATTACAAGGGCGTGTGCCACGTGTACGTCGATCGGGCCGCGGATTTGTCGATGGCGGAAGCCATCGTATTGAACGCCAAACTTCAGCGTCCGGCTGTGTGCAACTCGGTGGAGACGCTGCTTGTTGACCAGCCAGTGGCCGCGGTGTTCCTGCCCCAGATTGCCGGACGGTTGGCCGAGAAGAACGTGGTGTTCCACGCCGACGCCGCTTCGATGGCTTTGCTGAAAAGCGTCAGAAAACCGGATGGCGCATTTCTCCAAATCAATCCGGCGACCGAGCAGAATTGGTCAACCGAGTACAACGACTACGCAATCAACGTCCGCGTCGTGGACGGTGTCGCCGCCGCGATAGAGCACATCAACCAGTACGGCTCGAATCACTCGGACAGCATAGTTACTCGAGACGAACCCCGAGCCCACCAGTTCCTGACCGAGGTAGACTCTGCGGCGGTTTACTGGAATGCTTCAACCCGCTTCACTGACGGCGGCGAGTTTGGCATGGGCGCGGAGATTGGTATCAGCACTGACAAGGTGGGCGCGCGCGGCCCAATGGGTCTGGAGGAACTTACCAGTTACAAATGGCTGGGCCTCGGCACTGGCCAAGTGCGAAACTGATGCAATCGGAAACAGACGTCCAGCGCGCCGCCCATGCGGCGCGGTTTGCGCGAAGCCGTCTGCCGAGCGCTGGTTTGTTCGCGGGCTACACGTGGCGAATCGCGCCGTCGGCCTGTAGGCTGGGGCACGCCATGGCTTCCGAACTCGAGGGTTTCGGACGTGTTCTGCTCCAGTTCTATCGGACTGCCAATTTGCTCTATCGCCAGAGCGTTGGTGGAAAACAGCCTAGCTGGGTCGCGGAGTTGATTGACCAGGGCAAACCGGAGGAGCTGGTGAGGCTGCAGCGCGACCCGGCGTTCAAGCACGACCTGCCGAGGGTCATCCGTCCGGACATACTCCTGACCGACGGCGGGTGGTGCGTCACGGAACTGGACGCCGTTCCTGGCGGCATTGGGCTGACGGCGTGGCTCGCTCGCACGTACTCGGAACTCGCTTACGCCAATAGTTCACCGGCCGTGCTCGGCGGCGCGGACGGCATGGAGCAAGGCTTCGCGGGAATCTTCGGCGCCGCGAAGCGTGTGTTGATCATCGTTTCGAAAGAGGCAGCGGCGTACCGACCGGAAATGGAATGGCTGGCCGCGCGGATCAACACCGCCAGAGGAGAAGAGCGGTTCAAAGTGTGCGACGCCGATTTCCAGAAGTTCGAGCCCGGGGACGCGGTCTATCGCTTTTTCGAGCTGTTCGACCTGGAGAACGTGCCTGTGGCAGCAAGAGCATTCGAACTGGCACGCGCTGGCCGTATTCATCTGACACCGCCCCCCAAGCCACTGTTTGAGGAGAAACTGCTGTTCGCCCTGTTGTGGAACCGTAACCTTCGTGACTTCTGGCGACAGGAACTCGGCGGAGCTTTCTTGCGGAGCATGCTCGACCACGCGCCTTACACGTGGGTTATGGACCCTGCTCCGCTGCCGCCGCACGCTGCGATACCAGAGCTGAACATCACGGACTGGTCTCAGCTCAAGACTCTCTCACAGCGCGAGCGCGATCTGGTGCTCAAGGTGTCAGGTTTCAGCGAATTGGCGTGGGGGGCACGGGGTGTTTTTCTCGGTAGCGACATGTCGCGAGACGATTGGAGTGCTGCTGTGGACACCGGGCTTCACAGCTTCAGCAAGTCGCCATACGTGCTGCAGCGCTACCACAAGCCGCGCTTGGCGCCCTCGGAGTGGTTTGACTTCGAACATGACTCTGTGGCAAAGGTGTTAGGACGCGTGCGACTGTGCCCTTACTATTTTGTGCACGGTGACTGGGAAAACGCACGGGCCCGCCTGGGCGGAGTGCTGGCGACAATCTGCCCGGCGGATAAGAAGATCATACACGGTATGAGCGAGGCGATTCTAGCGCCGGCCGCGGCTTAGCATGATGGAGTTCGTCTTTCTGGCGATCGGTTCGCTGTTTGTGATCGTAGACCCGATCGCGGCAGTGCCTGCCTTCCTTGCGATGACGCCGGACAGCAGCCCGGCACAGCGAGTGCGGACGGCGAAGCTGGCCTGCTCTGTCGCTGCCGGTGTTCTGACAGTGTTTGCGTGGGTTGGGACCGAGCTTTTCCGTCTGCTGAGCGTGACATTGCCGGCATTTCAGCTTGCCGGGAGTATCGTCTTGCTGATTGTGGCTTTGGACATGCTGCGGGCGCAGCGGTCGCCGGTTCAAGAAACAAGCGAGGAAACAGGCGCGGGGGCGGCCAAGGAGGACGTAGCGATCACGCCGCTGGCTGTCCCGATGCTGGCTGGGCCCGGCGCGATCACAACGGCCATTCTGCTAAAGAACCAGGCGTCCGGATCGGTGGGCAAACAGATTGGCCTGCTTTTCGCCATATTCCTGGTCTGCGGCTCGTCCTATGTGGTCTTTCGGCTCTCCGCGCACGGCGCAAGGTGGCTGAGCCCGATCGCCTTGAGGCTGGCGACGCGGATCATGGGATTGTTGCTTGCGGCCATAGCGATCCAGTTCGCATTCGACGCTATCAAGGCGTGGTGGGCGCCGGGATCAGGAGGCTGAAACCGTGACCAGGGTGGCGCTTTTCACAGCGCCCGTTTCCAGCAACAATTCTCGATGCTCGGAAGCTGGGATTATTCCACTGCCAATTCTTGGTGCATATGCATCGGGAATTGGCAGTCATAAACTAAGCCTCTTGGCCTTGGCGGGGGCGGCACGGCCGGCCTAGGCGGTCCAGCCCCACCGTCTGCCGAAGAGAACACGCCCTGGATAGCAGGACGCGAGACCTCTCGGCCCTATCCCCAAATCCCCACCCGGCCATTGTTGCTGAGTTTGCTATCTGGCTCTACTGATCTATGAAGGGGGACACCGGCACTGGGGTATCGAGAACAAAGCCTTCAATGAACTGACGCGGTTCTATGCCTTGGAGCATTGCTATCACCACGAGCCGGTGGCGATGCTGGCGCAAATGCTCATTCTGATGCTGGGCTTCGTGCTCTTTAACGCGTATGCGCTGCTGCACAGCCAGCGGGTTCGGTGGGGTCAATTGAGCACTCAAGGAACTCGCGCAAGACTTGAACTTGGCTTTGGAAGAGCCGGTGCGGTGGGGGGTCTGGTTCGAAAGCAGCTTAGCTGTCCTGGGGGGGCTATGCTTTCGGGACGTTGTTCTCTGAAAATTGGCTGATGCAAACAAGGAGTTCCGGGACCACAAAAGAGGTGTCGTCTCGTGAAGGCTTTGGCCAGCCCGCCTTCGATTCGGCAGTGTGGTCCTATAGAGAAAAATTTGGCCTCCCGAGAAGAACGCCGGAAATTGACCCACCTTGCGGAATTGGTGGCCGCGCGGTGTGTCGGTTGACTTTCCACAGTTTCACAGGTACTGTGGAACCGTGAAGAACATAACGGTGAGCGTGGACGACGACGTTTATCACGCGGCGCGGGTGGCGGCGGCCCGGCGCCGAACGTCGGTGAGCGCTTTTGTTCGGGAGGGGTTGCGGCAACTGGCGCGCGGGAGAAACCCGGGTGGTTTGGCCGAGAAAGCCGAGCGGCAACAGCGGTTGCGGCTGGTCGATCTGCTGGAGCAGTGCCAGATCGATCTGACGGAGCGCCCCACCCGCGAGGCCACCTATGCCCACCGCCGCCTTCATTGACACCAACATTCTGCTTTACGCGGCGTCGAACGGGCGGCTGGAACCCGACAAGACGCGGTTGGCCCGCCTCCTCCTGCGCGCGCGTCCGTGGGCGGTGTCGATGCAAGTGGTACAGGAGTTCCATGTCAACGCCACCAAGAAAGTCGCGCTGGGGATTTCCTCTGAGCACGCGGCGCGCGTGGTGGACGGACTGCTCGCTCGCGCGATTGTGGACATCACCCACGAGTTGTTTCTGCGGGCCGTGATTCTCCAAAACCGCTTCCGGCTTCACTATTGTGACGCCGCCGTCTGCCAAGCGGCGATCCAGGCGGGGTACCGGCTGTTGTTCTCGGAGGACATGACCAGCGAGGAAGTCTATGACCGCGTGATGGTGCTCAATCCGTTCGACCAAGGAGGCCGGTGGATCACGGAGGACCCACCTCGTCTGGCGCGTCTGGGGGGATAGCAACTTCGCTTCAAACCTCTCCGTAGAGCCTCCAGGCGCGACTGAGGAACCAGTACGGCGGGCTCTGCGCCAGCGGAGCCGTTTCCGAACCATTCCTCTCAAACAGTCTGATCACCGCCTCACGCACCTGCTTGACGAGGCTTGTGTCTGAGGCATCAAAACGCGCCCACGCATGGTTGAGCTGCTGGAATGGGTTGAGAATCCGATGGCGTCCAGCCGCCGTTTGAACTGGTCGCGAATGAATTCTCGAATCTTCATGCCTCGCCTCCGATCCCGGCCTGCCTCAGCCGCTCCCGCAGGCTAGCGATTCCCACTGCCTCGGTCTGGTCGTTCACCTCGTAGGAATCCTTGCCAGGATGAATCACGAACAGCCGCTTCAGCTTCAAATCGTGCAAGGCTGTGTGCATGGATTTCGTCATGGACGGCGCGCCGCCATACTTGAACTCGAAGCCGCACCGCTTGCCCTGCCAGTTCACCATCAAGTCCAGTTCCGCGCCGCCGTGCGTGGCCCAGAAGTAGGCGTCGCGGTCGCCGGTGATTTGCAGCACCTGTTCGAGCGCAAAACCCTCCCACGATGCGCCCAGTTTCGGATGCGCCTCCAGATCGGCAAACGCCGCCGCCCGCAGCAGGCAGTGCAACAGTCCCGAATCCCGCAAGTAAATCTTCGGCGCTTTCACCTGCCGCTTGCTCAGGTTCTCGTGCCACGGCGCAAGCTGCCGCACCATGAACGTCGAACTCAGGATGTCCAGATACTTGCGCATCGTTGGCTCGGACGCGCCCAATGACCGCGCCAGCTCCGAACCTTTCCACACCGCCGCGTGGTAATGCGTCAGCATCGTCCAGAACCGGCGCAGCGCCGCCGCCGGAATCGTGATCCCCAGTTGCGGCACGTCCCGCTCCA
>JAXDCU010000299.1:0-5268 GCA_034677645.1 Verrucomicrobiia bacterium | reverse complement strand
TCCGACCAACCCTTGATCACGCCAGTGACGGCAAACTTGGCCGGTTGTCCGCGCTTGTAGGAACTGTCGAATTCGGTTCCGTCGAGCAAGGTGCCTCGATAGTTGACTGTGACCATGTCGGTCGGCTTTGGCGACTCGCCGCTTCCTTCGGTCAGCACTTTGTACTGAAGGCCACTTTCGAGCGTCACCACTCCTTCTTTTCCCTTGTTTTCGGCCAGAAAAGCTTCTCCCGCTTTCTTGTTCTTCTCGCCGAGCTGCGTGCGCGCTTCGCGCTGCGTATTCATGATGACTTCGCGAGCTTCGGTTTCGGTCAGGAGCGTTGTGCCCGTGCCGAATCCGTCTTTCATGCCGCGCATTACAGCGTCGGAGTCAATCTGATCGTTCGGGAGGCCCGATCTCTTGAGGTTATTGCCAAGGCTCATTCCAAGGGCATAACTAAACTTCTCCTTGTTGTCCTTGAAAGCCGCAGCGTCCGCTGCCGATACGGTCGCGGTGACCAGACCGGCCACCAATGTGATGCTCAACAGTGTTTGTTTCATCTTCAACTTTGTTCGTTCGAGGTCAGCTTCCGGAAAACCAGCGCGCATTTCAATCGAATTCTGGATTTCTCACTTGGTCGTTCAGGCCAGGTTCAAGTCGCCGGGCTGGCTCAGATACCGCCGTAGAACTGCTCAACTATGCGCCGGAATGTGTTCTCACCAACATCCACTATTCCCATTTCGCGTTGTGCGTTCTGGGGCGAATCGCTCGCATGCGCGGCGTTAACCATGATGTTCGCGCCAAATTCACGTCTGATCGACCCCGGCGGAGCCTGTGTCGGGTCGGTTGGCCCGAGAACAGCCCGTATCTTAGCGACTGCATTGACTCCTTCGTATATGAGAGCGATGCACTTCTCCGTTCCAGGATCGGCCATGCGCGCCGGTTCGCAATCGCGCGGACTGCGTCCAGACATGAACCGCACAATGTTCTCGAACTGGTTCTCGCCGTACAACGGCCCAAGCAACTCTCCCAACTGCCGCTCCTCCGCCGCGGTCACGGAAATCCCAAGCTCGCGTTCCAGGGCCGCGCGAGCCCGCACGCCAACGCGATCCTTCAGTCCCGTGCGGAGATTCTCGCGCACAGGAGCGTAGAATTCCATCGCCTGTGTCGCGCTCATTCGATGGACCTTGATCCCGACGATGAACAGGCCGGTTCGCGAAAAGAAGTCGATCATGTTCCCAGGGCGTCCCGATGCGAATCTGAAGTTTTCCGGTTTCAGAAGCACCAACGTCCGCTCTGGCTTCTCGCTGGGGCCATATGCGATCACGTTTTGCAGAACACCTCCGTCCGTGTCCGAGTATTTCGCCCAGAGTTTCAGTTTCCCCTCAGCCTCGACTGCCGTCGGCGCCGCCAGAACCGCCGGCTCGAAGTAGTGCACCTGCTCGTTCTCATCGATAATCAGGTCGCCATACGTGTCGCGAATTGTCTCGCCGCCACGTCGATGCGCACTGAAACTGCCCACGACCGCCCGCACCTTGCGGACGGACTCCTCGCCTTTGAACAACAGCATCATTACTCGCCGACGCCTCTGTGACTTGGGTTCCGGAGTTACGTTGCGGAGAACGTAGTCTCGGATGAGTTCTTGGACGCGCCGGTCCTGTGGGTCACTGGCGGACACAATCTGGCGGGCGTACTCATTGATCAGCTCGGCGCTGGGCGCGAACATGCGCGCCGCGACCAACTCGACACCGGCACGAGTTATCAACCGAGCAATGATTCCCCCCGTTCTCGACTTGTGCAGTGAGTAAGGCGTGATAATTACGTATGCTAACTCTTCGGACATATCGGAACCTTCATGCGACGGTCATCGGCGGACACTGTATAGACCTCTCTCCCACCCGACTTTGACCCGTGACTGACACAACTCTCATTCCAATCATCGGCCAACCACTGGTGTCAGTTCATCGTAGCGACGGGATTGCTGCTTTGAAATCCAATGTCAAGCGGCGGATTCTGGAGTCTCAGGAGGCTTTTCAGGAGAAGCCGGAAGCACCGGCGCGGCGGCCGGAGAGAGGGCTTTCCCGCCAAGAATCTTGAACATTACAACGCCGCAAGTTGGGCACTTGCCCTTAATCGCCCTCCGCCCGTTCTTCATCATTTCTTCCACGCCGGCGGCGATTTCCTTCTTCGCTTTGCATTTAACGCAGTAACCTTCGGCCATAAGAAAGTGACGAAGCAGGCATACCCGATGCCAGCTTCGCGATACGCCTGAGTTTAGTGGGGCACAAACGGGAGCGTCAACTGGGAAAGCTAGAACTGATCAGGCTCGGAAAACTGAAGACGTTGCATCCGAAACTCTTTGTGACCAATGGCTTGTGACTAAGAGCCGCGTCCCGTTGGGCGCATTTCAGGCATTGCCCAGCCAAAACATGTGCAGGCCAACCCCGTTCCTGGCCTCTCAAGCCATCAACTCGAACTCCTCGGTGTGCAATCCTGCTTCCTGGCACGCAAAGCGGTTTTGAGAATCTTGCCGGTTGTGTTCCTGGGCAAGCTTGGCATCTGAATAATGTGACGAGGCACCTTGTAGTCAGCCAATCGTTCCTTGAGGTAGCTGTGGAAGGCCTCCTCATCCAATGTCACCCCTTCGTCGAGCGATACGTACGCCACTGGCTGTTCTCCTCGGCGCGGGTCGGGCCGTCCGATGACCGCCGCTTCCTTGATCCCGGGGTAATGGTACATTATCTCCTCGATTTCGCGCGGATAGACGTTAATGCCATTGACAAGCAACATGTCTTTCTTGCGGTCTGTGATGTAGATATATCCCTCGGCATCCATTCGCCCGACATCGCCAGTGTAAAGCCAGCCATCTCTAATCGCCTCGGCGCTTGCTTCCGGCTGGTTCCAGTAGCCGATCATGACGTTGCCACCGCGCACGCACACTTCCCCAGTCTCCCCCGACCGCAGCGCCCGACCGCCATCGTCGCGGATGCTGACTTCGACGCCGGCGATTGGCAGGCCGATAGACCCCGGTTTTGACTTGCCGTGGGGAGGGTTAATCGAGACTACTGGGCTAGCCTCGCTGAGGCCATAGCCCTCAAATAAAGGCACTGTCTGCCGCTCGCTCCACTGCTTCAGCGTCCCTAGCGGCAAAGGAGCCGCCCCGCTGACGCATAACCGCAATGTCAATCCCGGCGGGAACGTGGCGTGAGCGAGAGCGCGGAACAACTGCGGGATTCCCGGAAGCACGGTTGCCCGGTTCTGAAAAATCTCCTCCATGATACGCTTTGGCGGATTCAGAGACTTAATCAACACGATCGATCCGCCAACGATCAGAGGGAGCAGAACGCAGACCGTGAGCATGAAGCTGTGAAACATCGGCAAAGCCAGGGCGAATCGGTCTACTTTGACCGCCTCGAGCACGCAGCGGCAGCTCTCGACATTATGAAGCAGATTGCCATGCGTCAGCATCGCCCCTTTTGGATGCCCGGTTGTCCCTGACGTGTAGATCAGCATCGCAAGGTCGCCCTCCGCAAGATCGGCGGTGGCACGCGTCCCCGCGTCAACAGGCGCCAAGCCGAGGTGATCAACCAAGAGAATCCGCAGCCCCGGCCTGGCAGCCACCAGCTTCTTGTGCGCTTCTTCTAGCCCCGCTTCGCTGATCAGAACATCGATCCCTCCATCGGCAAGAATGAACGAAACCTCATCAGACTTGAGGAAATTGTTGATCGGCACAACAACGGCTCCGGTCCATAAGGCGCCAAAAAGAGCCGAAACGAATTCCGGACAGTTCCGCAGCCATAGGCCAACCCGATCCCCCCGTTTGACCGACATTGCGGAGGTGAGCGTTTTCGCGACCCAAGCGGACTGATCGCGAAAATGCCGATAGGAGAACACCGTGTCCCCCCAAAAAACCGCGGTTTTGTCGAGATTGTTCTCCGCGGAGGCAAAGAAGGCGCTGGCAAGGTTCATGCAGTTTGCAGGTTTTGGGGGTGTATCAAGGCAGAAACATGCCGCACGGTCAAGCCTCGGCATGTCAGCCTTTGATACAGCACAGGGGCCTGAGGCGCGCCACCCTCCGCGAAATCCCGGCTCGGACGCATGCGTCCACAACGCTCGACACATCCTTGTATGCCTCGGGAATCTCCTCATCAACCGTATGCCGGCTTTGACCACGCACGATGATCCCCTTCTCTTCGAGCTCTCGCACAACGTTCCGGCCCCGGGCGGCATTCTTCGCCTTAGCCCTGCTCATCGCACGCCCAGCCCCATGGCACGTGCTGCCGAACGTCTCTTCCATAGCTTTGTCCGTACCGGTCAAAACGTAGGAATAGCGCCCCATATCTCCCGGAATAAGCACAGGTTGCCCTACCGACCGATAAGCTAATGGAACTCCAGGACAACCCGGCGCAAACGCGCGTGTGGCGCCTTTGCGGTGCACGCACAACTTCAGCTCAGCCCCTCCCACGCGGTGGCTCTCAAACTTCGCGACGTTGTGAGCCACTTCGTATAGCGTGCGCAGTCCGAAATCCTGTGTTTTCAGCCTCAGGACCTTCCTGAACGCCCCTCGGACCTGGTGAGCGATCGCCTGTCGGTTGGCAAACGCGTAGTTGATGGCGCAATGCATCGCCCCGACGTACGCCTGGCCTTCGGGCGAATCGATAGGCGCGCATGCCAGTTGACGATCCGGCAGGGATATCTTGTATTGCCGCACCGCGCGATCCATGAGTCTCAGGTAGTCGTCGCAAACCTGATAACCGAATCCGCGTGAACCACAGTGGATGATCACGGTGACCTGGTCCTTGAACAGGCCCAAAACCTGCGCCACGTGCGGCTCGAACAGTTCTTCGACATACCCAACCTCGAGAAAATGGTTGCCAGACCCGAGTGTGCCCAGTTGTTCGCGTCCCCTCTCCCATGCCCGATCCGACACTCGATGAGGGTCAGCTCCAGGAATACACCCTTGCTCCTCAATGTATTCGAGGTCGGTCTCGCTCTCCATTCCATGCTCCACGGCCCAGCGAGCTCCATTCGTCACAACACGCCGCAGTTCGTCCACGCTGGCTCTCAACGCGCCCGCCGCCCCTACGCCAGTAGGCACGTCCCGAAACAACTGGTCCGCCAGCTCTCTAACCCGAGGCAGCACTTCCTTCCTGGAGAGCTGCGACACCATCAGCCTCACCCCACAGTTGATGTCGTAACCAACGCCACCGGGAGAAATAACGCCGTCCCGCACATCAAATGCCGCAACACCGCCAATTGGAAAACCGTACCCCCAGTGAATGTCGGGCA
>JAXDCU010000298.1:0-2817 GCA_034677645.1 Verrucomicrobiia bacterium | reverse complement strand
GAGCGAGGCATGCCGAGGCAGACCACCAAGGACCGGCACGTCAAGCTCGCCTTCTATCAATGGCCTGGCGAACTCAACAAACTTCTCGTTCGGAAGGAAGCCGTCTTCGCTAATCCATTCGCGCGGCAGAGTGCGCTCGACGTTTGCGACGTCTTTCAAGTCCTGGAGAGCCGTGCTGCAGCGATACGGTGGAGTCTGCTCGCGCACAAGGGTGACCATGTAACCGCTTTGGCCTTCAACTGCCGCCCTCACGGCCTTTTCACCACAAGCCACCGCCTCTTGGATGTCAATGGCGCTGGCGAAGTGGGCGGCACAGCGCTGGGCGTATCCCAGCTTCACGGTGCGCGTCTTGGTTTTGAGGCGGTTCGATACGATCCTGGCGAGATGCTCGCCCGCGCCGGCCAGAAGTCCGTGACCAAATGCGTCGGTCTGGGTCATGTCGAGCGCGACTGGTTTGCCCTCAGTGTCCTTGATTCCTTCACCGACCACGACGATGCAGTATTTGACTGCTTCGATGGTTTGTTTGACTCGGTCCAAGAAAGCCTGCTCGTTGAATGGGATTTCGGGCACCAGGATCAGGTGTGGCGCGTCGGAAGGAGCGCTCTTTGCCAGGACGGTGCCGGCGGCGATCCAGCCGCTGGACCTGCCCATCACCTCGATGATGCAGCAGGAACCGTCGTCCGTGGACATGCTTCGAATGTCAGCGCCGATTTCCATCACAGTCGTGGCGTTGTACTTGATCGCCGAGCCGTAACCGGGGCAGTGGTCCGTCTGGGGCAAATCGTTGTCGATGGTCTTAGGCACACCGATAACCCGCAGGTCCCACCCGCGTTTGAGCGCCTCCTCGTGCACCTTCAGAGACGTGTCCTGGGAATCATTGCCCCCGATGAAGAAGAAGTATCTTATGTCGTGCGCCTGGAACACGGCAAACAACCGG
This sequence comes from Verrucomicrobiia bacterium, assembly GCA_034677645.1. Classification (GTDB taxonomy): domain Bacteria; phylum Verrucomicrobiota; class Verrucomicrobiia; order Limisphaerales; family J093; genus JAAYVR01. The sequence continues at coordinate 1,880 of JAXDCU010000298.1, read as the reverse complement.
TCCATGTCAAGCGCTGCCAGCTCTGGCTTGGCTTGGGAGCCGAGCTTGTGTCGAGAGGTGCCAAGCGCGGCGCCCGGTGTGTGCATAAGCGCCTCGATCGCCGCGCGTCGTTCAGCCTGCAAATCCACCAGGTCCTCATTTAGGACGCCGTGGATGCCGTTCAAGGCTCCATAGACCGTGCCGGTCGGCTCGCCGTCAGCGTCCTGGGGGAAAACCTCAGGGTGCCGCCCGGCCTCCTGGATCACTCCTGCGAGGCTCGCGTTAATCACGGCAGTCGGTCCGCCCGACTGCGCCACCATCATGCTGCCAACAAGACCTGCCATATCGTTTTTAGAAATGCCTTTGCCCTAGCACGCCGCCTCCCGACGGGCGCATGGCCGTCGGGCGCGACCAAGAGATAAGCAAGCTGCCAACCCCAGCCGGCGATGTCAAAGACCAATTCAAGTTGATCTGGAATACATGTCTCCTCCGATTCAACGAAGGCCATGTTCGTACAACGCTCTCCCCATGAACCTTGCTTTACCGCGTAAACGCGGGACTCTGGCGGGCGGCCGCTCTGCATGGTCCTCGGCGTTGTCCGGCTCGCGACCGGTCAGAGTTCCGCCTTCAGGCGGCTTGGTTGTGGACCAGACCGCAAGGTTCATGGCGCCAAAGCGTGTTCACAGGAACAAGGAGGCTCCCCAAGCACGCAGCCGTGCCTCCACTCTACTCATGCCGGAGCGCTTCGATGGGATCGAGCCGCGCGGCTTTGTGGGCCGGGACATAGCCGAAAATCACACCAACGGCGCCCGAAAAAACAAACCCGACGAACACGATCGGCGCGTTGAATACGAATGGCACCTGCAGAACTCCAGCCAGTAAAGCCGATGTGACTAGGGCTAGGGTGATTCCTAACAAGCCTCCGAGGGAGGAAAGCACGACGGCCTCGACAAGGAATTGAAGGAGAACTTCGCGCTCGAGCGCGCCAATGGCCAGCCGCGTGCCAATCTCGCGCGTCCGTTCCGTGACTGAGACAAGCATGATGTTCATGATGCCGATACCGCCCACGAGCAAGCTGACCGCCGCAACCGCGCCAAGCAACATGGTCATCATCCGCGTGGTACCGGAGAGCATCGTGGCGATCTCTTTCATATCCATCACATTGAAGTTGTCCTCTTGGGTGGATGATAAATGGCGACGGACGCGCATGAGCCTGGTGATGTCGCGTTTGACGCGGTCGGTGGAAACACCGTCTTTGGCGGAGACTTGGATGAGACTCACGTCATCATTCCCGGCGATCCGGCGTTGGAAAGTGCGAAGAGGAACGACAATCAGATCGTCCTGATCCTGGCCCATTGATGACTGGCCTTTGGGCTGGATGAGGCCGATGACTTCGCAGGAGAGCTTCTGCAGCCTGATCCGGGCGCCGATCGGACTGTGACGGCCAAACAACTTGTCACGCACCGTTTCGCCGATGACGCACACGGCCGCTCCGCTGCGCACCTCGCCCGCCGTGAAAACGCGGCCCTCGTCTATCCGTCGGTTGGTCAGCGCAAAAAACTCGTCCGTGGTCCCAGTAACCGTGGTGGACCAGTTCTCGTTCGCGCAAATGGCGGTTGTGGAGCGGCTCGAAACGGGAGCCACCGCGGCAAGCGATGGCACTTCGCGGGCGATTGCCTCCGCATCAGCCAGTCTGAATGGAGCGGCTCCGGAACTTTGGCCGGGGCCCATGCGTCTGCCAGGAGTGACCATCAGAAGGTTGCTGCCCAGGCTGGCGATCTGTTCCGTCACCCGCCGCGTGGCGCCGCTGCCAAGGGTCACGAGAACGATAACCGCCGCCACGCCGATGATGATGCCCAGCATCGTGAGAATGGAGCGCATGACATTGCGTCTGAGCTCCC
>JAXDCU010000297.1:0-12688 GCA_034677645.1 Verrucomicrobiia bacterium | reverse complement strand
GTCCGTCGCGGGCGGATTGGCCACGCCCATACCCGGTCATCGACTTCATGCGACAGCGACTATGAACAGCGGGGATTGGCTTGTCGATGAGCGAATCGTCGACAGTCAGAGCTTGACTCGCGCGGCGACCTGCTCGACGTCTTTGTCGCCGCGGCCGGAGAGGTTGATGATGATGATCTGCTCTGGCCGCATCGCGGGTGCGCGCTCGATGGCCGCGGCAACGGCATGAGCGGATTCGAGCGCTGGAATGATACCTTCGGTGCGGGCGAGGCGAATGAACGCGTCAAGGGCTTGCTGGTCCGTCGCGTAACCGTATTCGACGCGTTCTTGCTCGCGGAGCCAGGCGTGTTCGGGGCCAACGGCAGCATAGTCAAGGCCAGCGGAGACACTATGTGTAAGTTGGATTTGACCATGATCGTCCTGCAAGATGTAGGAGCGCGTGCCTTGCAGGACGCCTATCGAACCTCCCTGGAATCTGGCCGCGTGCTTTTCCGGGTCTAGGCTAACACCGCCAGCCTCGACCCCGAGCATGCGGACGGGCTTGTCGGCAAGGAACGGATAGAATAGGCCAATGGCGTTTGACCCGCCTCCGACGCAGGCGATGAGCAAGTCAGGAAGACGCTGCTCTTTCTCGAGTATTTGAAGCCGCGTTTCATCGCCGATCACGCGCTGAAAATTGCGTACCATCATCGGGTACGGGTGCGCTCCATAGGCCGTCCCGAGCACGTAGTGGGTGTTGCGCGCATTGGTCACCCAATCGCGCATGGCCTCGTTGATGGCCTCCTTGAGTGTCTTCTGCCCGACGTGGACCGGGGTCACTTCAGCGCCCAGCATCCGCATCCGATATACGTTCAACGCCTGTCGCTCACAGTCGAGGGCGCCCATGTAAACTCTGCATTCGAGCCCAAACATCGCGGCTACCGTCGCCGTGGCAACGCCATGCTGACCGGCGCCGGTTTCGGCGATCAGCCGCTTCTTGCCCATTCGACGGGCCAGCAAAACCTGGCCAAGACAATTGTTGATCTTGTGCGCGCCGGTGTGCAGCAAGTCCTCGCGTTTCAAGTTAATTCGGGCGCCCCCGAGAGATCGGGTGAGGCGCTCAGCCAAGTCAAGCGGCGTTGGGCGGCCAGCGAACTCTCTCTGGTAGTACGCCAGCTCGCGCTTGAATTCCGGGTCGCGCTCGAAGCGATTGTACTGTGTCTCGAGCTCCACAAGCGGGTGGACGAGCGTCTCGGGAACAAAACGCCCGCCGTACTGGCCGAAGTGACCTTTCCCGTCCGGAAGGCGAGTCAGTATAGCGGAATCCATGCCGTGACCATTTCGCTTTGACTCTTCACGGGGAGTTTCCGTGTTTTGTGAACATGCTCGGAGAGGTTGAACCCGACTGTGGTGGTTGTTTCGCCGGTTCACGCGCGGACTGTCTTCGACCTCATTTGCCTGCCTTTGCCTCAGCTTGCTTGAGAACGGTCTTTGCGCGTCTTGACAAGTCGGCATTGCTTGTCATTTCCGCCGCTTTTCGCAAAGGCTCGATCAGATCAGCGGCCACTCCCGCGGCATTGGGCCCTTTCAGTAGCGCGTCCGCAACGGACACCGCGGCGGCGCTCGCTTCTTCCTTGGTAGCGGCGTCCTGCAAGTAGGGCATGATGATCGGGATTGACTCGGGTGCTGCAACCGACCCAAGCGCGCCCAGTAAGAGTTTCTTGTCCCCGGCCCGTTGGGCGAGCGTGGCTGCCTGTCGGCAAATCGCGAGCCTGGGCTCGGCTGGCATGTCGGAGTTGTTCGCCAGGCCAATGTAACTGGATAGGGCCACTGCGCGGTCGGCGGCATCGGGAGCATTTCGCGCCAAGTCAAGCAGGTCGGGCGCGGCATCGAGTGTTTTCCATGAGCCAAGCGACCTGATGGCGGCTGCCCTGACCTCCGTGTTGGAGTCCTTGGACGCGGAGCGCAAGGCCCGCAACGCATCACTGCCCCCGATCGAGGCAAGTACACGGAGCAGCGCGCTCTTGTTTCCGGGTTGAGCCTGGCCAAGGCGCTCGGTAATTCGACCTGCCACTGACTCAGGAGGGGTCGCCCGAGCACACACCGCGGTGACCGTCTGTTCCGCCGCGCTCAGGTCGCCGCTGTTCCCCGCGCCGACCAGCAGGTCCAAAAGCCCCGGCAACTGAGCTGGCTGCGCAAGTTCACCAAGCCGTCTGAATGCCGCCCGCCGAACCTGAGCGTCAGTGTGGGTAGCGGACTTGAGAAGAGCGGGGAAGGCTGACGTCATTCTGCGGCGGCCGACCAGCTCGATACCAGTCATGCGGTCAGCCGCGCTTGATCCATCGAGCTTCTCCATGACGAACTGGTCGACCTCGGGGCCCGGAACGCTGGCCAGTGACTCTTGAGCGGCCTGGGCTATCTCACGGTCGCCATCGCCAAGCACGGCCGCGAGCGCCTGCACACTCGCTGGCTTGCCAATCTCGGCCATCGCCTGGATTGCCGTCAAGCGCGCCTGTTTTTGACCGGTCTTCGCAATTTCGGCCAGTGTTGGCAACGCCGCCGCATCGCCACGTCGTCCCATGGATTTTAGAACAACGATTTGGTTGTCGGCGCTCAACTGAGGTAGAGCGTCGATCAGAACACGCGTCACCTCGACGTCCGGCAGCTCGAAACTGGCGCGTACCGCGGCGGCAAACACGATGTAGTCCGCACTTGCGATCGAATCGCGCAGGAGTGCCGTGTCTCCTTTTCCGCGGGCAACAATGGCTCCGCGCAAGGCACCGGCGCGCACCTGGTGCAATTTGGTTGGCCGCTGCCGTAGGGCATCGTACATGGCAACAGCCCGGCTGTTGCGGCCGGCCTTGAGCTCGGCTTCGGCGCAGCGGAACAAGCCCTCGGCAAACGCTAGCTCGTTTTGGGATGACACGTTTGGCAGCGCGGCCAGCAGGAACTTCACGGCTTCCGAGCCGCCGATGCTGCCGAGCGCGCGGGCGGCTGCCTGCGCGACATCGGGCTCGCCGTCGGTCAGAAAGCGAGCAACGACAGCGACTGATTTGGCGTCGCGCCGCACGCTGAGCGTTGTGATTACGCCGGCGAGTTGGCGGCCTTTGAGCCGGGGGAGCGCATCTCGCAACGCGGCGTCAGAAGCGGGATCGGGCATCGTTTCGAGCGCGTAGCGGGCCATGTGCGAGAGCTTCTCGTCGGCGAGCAGGCTGACGAGTGCGGGAATTGCATCCTTATTTCCGACGACGGCGAGCTCGCGGCATGCGTCAGCTTTGTCTTTGTGCGAGGCCTGTGATTGGAGCACGGCAATCAACTCGGCTGGGGCTTTGTTGACGAGTGGCGTTGGATTCTGTCCAACCACGAGTGTTGCGCCCAGGGCCGATGTGATAATCAGGAGCGATATGGTCTTAGTCATGGCGTGATATTGGTATTGAAACAAATGAATGGTGCGTTCAGAAAGCGTATGGGGCGCGCATTGCCCTGGCTCGAAGACGGTTGGCCTCGGCGTCGTTAACGAATTCCTCCTTTACCGGGTCGTATTTCAGGTTCCGTTTCAGCCACATGCAGATGTTCGCGGCGTGGACGGTTGACATCGTGTGGTGCATGACGTCCGCATTCGCCACCGTGGAGCGTCTGGACTTGATGCAGTTGAACAAGTCGCGCACATGGCTCATCGGTCGTTGCGTGCGGGTCGTATAGTCGCCGACGATCTTGTTGAACTCGTCCAAAAGGGCAGGGGACGAGACTTCCGGTCGGGAGTACCCGTCGGCCACGGATACCCATCCTTCGGGGCCGTCGAAGCGCATGCCACACGACCCGTGCCAGTACTTGTCTCCGCGCGAGAGGATCATCTTCGCCCCGTTCGCGAACCTAGTGACCATGCCATCGCCCGTGGGGTTGTTGACGTACTCGTATTCGACCGGCGATGTGTCAAGCATATCCAAACCGGCTTGAGCCTGGGCGAACGTGTGGGCGCCCCACTCCCCAATGCAGCTTGTGTGGAAGTCGTAATGACCTCGCCAACCGCCCCGCGTGTACTGGGGATTGTATGGCCGCCAGGGGCACGGCCCAAGCCACTGATCCCAATCAACCTCATCCTTGGGCGGCTCAGGCTCGCCAGGCAGCCAGTCGTGGCGCATCTCGGCCGCGTCCCATGGCGCAATATGCGCGTATGCTGTGTGGACCTTGCCAAGTCTGCCGGACTTGGCCAGCTCGATCGCGAACACGAAATTGGCCTCGCTCAGGCGTTGGGTGCCAGTCTGATATATCCGACTGTAGCGCCGCGCCGTGTCGGCGACGGCTCGACCTTCGGCTATTGTCATCGCGGAGGGTTTCTCCGAGTAGATGTCTTTGCCTGAGCGCATCGCCCAGGCCGCCGCTAGCGCGTGCCAACGATCACCCGTCGTGCTTAGTACGGCGTCGATGTCCGTTCTCGTTGCAAGGAACTCGCGAATGTCATGGTACACCTTGCAGTCGCTGTTTCCATACCGATTGTCGACGAGCCGCTTCACCGCTTCGCGTCGCGCCTTCTGCGGATCGCAAACGGCGACAAACTGCACGTCAGCCTCTGGCATCATCCACTGAAGCACACCCGTGCCGCGACCGCCGATCCCGATCCCACCGAGGATGATCTTCTCACTGGGCGGCACGGCGCCGTTTCTGCCAAGAACTGATGCGGGGATAACGCATGGGACAGCCGCCAGGCCACCGGCCATCGCCGCCCGTTTGAGAAAACGCCGGCGGCTGAACGAGCCTGATGGGGCAGGGGAGGGGAGGGCGACTGGTTTCTGGGCTGCTACATTGCTTGGTGCTCCAGTTTGCGATGGCAAGTTGCACATGTGAAGTAGCCTACCACGCAACCTTGGCGGGAGGGAAGCCTCGCGTTTCGTGACAACTTGACGCTTACATGGCGGGATGTCTAGCCTCAGCCAACAAGAATGCTCATGCAAACCAATACACCGCGCATCCCCGATGGAGTCCGGCCAGTCCGATCTGCAGTGAGGGCTGTGCTAATTTGTTGCCGGCATCGTCGGAAGTCATGGGTGTGTAGCCGACCGAATGCGGGATCGCTTATACGAATCTACATGACCCTCGCCCTGGCACTCCTGGCGCCGGTCGTCTACTCAGTTACGCCTGATGCCGAGGAATTCCAGCTCTGCCGTGCCTGGGTCGACGCTGCTTTCGGAAGCGCGCCGCCCCAAGCACGATCGCGTCTGAAGATTGCCTACGAGGACGTATCCGACGGCGTGACTCGAGACAAATCGTGGCGAGGAACGCAGTTTCAAATTGGGGACAAGCTTTACTCGCACGGGCTGGCATTCAACTCGACCAAACACATCCAGGTGGTTCTGAGCGCGCCCGGCAAACGCTTCGTCGCTGACGTTGGCCTTGAGAACAACGATGACACGCGTCGCGGCGCCGCCATGGGGAATGGCTCGGTCACATTCCACTTGCAGATTGACGGGCGTGAGCTATTCACTTCGTCCGTTCTCCGACTGAAAGACGGTCCATTGCACGTCGATGTGCCTCTCAATGGAGCGAAGGCATTCGAAATCCGCGTCGGAGACGGCGGCGACGGGCGCGGCTGGGACCAGGCACTTTGGGCTGAAGCGCAAGTCGAGTTGGCGGATGGCTCAGTCCTGCGTCTGCAAGACCTCCCGTTGGCCGATACGGTCACTTACAACCCACACGTATTGTCTCTCCGCGTGGGAGAAGTCCCGAGCGCAGTGTTCTTGCCGCAATGGAAACGCGAAATGCGGGTCCTGGCGCCGCATCCAGACCGCGAAGTGCGTCAAGTCAGCTACACGACTGCGACAAGCAGCATGAAGATCGGGATCGACGTGCACCTGTTCAATGACTTTCCGGCAGTCGAATGGGTCGTCCGGTTGGTCAACGACGGCCAGGCTGATTCGGAGTTGATCGAGAACCTGCTCCCAATCGATGCGGCACTCGTTTTGCCAAATTCAGGCAAGACCACATTGCATTGGGCCAAAGGCGCGGTTGCGTCGTTTGACGATTTCGCGCCTCAGGAGACAGAGTTGAGACCTGATACCAAGCTCCACCTCCAGCCGGGTGGCGGACGCTCCTCGAGTCAGGTGCTGCCGTTCTTCAACCTCGAAGGGGCGGACGGTGGCGCGATCGTGGGGATAGGCTGGACGGGCGAATGGGCCGCTGACTTCAGTGGCGGGGGCCTGGACACGGTCCTGGTCAAAGCCGGCATGGCGCAAACCAGTCTGGTTCTGCGGCCTGGCGAACATGTCCGCACGCCACGCATGCTTCTTCTCTTCTATCGTGGAGATCGCTGGCGTGGTCAGAACCTGCTCCGCCAGTTCGTGCTTGCTCATCACCGCCCGTTGCGAAACGGGCAACCGCTCTCGCCGCCGATCACATGCGGCAATTGGGGGGGGACACGCGCTGAAGTGCACATGGACAATATCCGCAAGATTATCGCGCACGATTTGCCCATCGACTACTACTGGATTGACGCCGAGTGGTTTGGCAGGTCTGGCGGCGCTGGTTCCTGGGCTGTCAATGTCGGCAACTGGGCCGTGAAATCGGACCTCTACCCGGCCGGTTTCAGGCCGCTCAGCGACGCTTTGCGCCAGTCGGGCCGCGAACTGATGCTCTGGTTCGAGCCGGAGCGTGTCTTCAAAGGAACACCGTGGGGGCACGAGCACCGTGAGTGGCTCTTTGAGACTGGAGGCGACAATGCGCTCTTCAACCTGGGGAATGAAACGGCCGGCAAGTTCCTCGCCGATTTCATTTCGGATCGAATCGAGGACTTCGGATTGGGATGCTATCGGCAAGACTTCAACATGGACCCCTTGTCGTTCTGGCAGGCCGCGGATTCGCCGGACAGGCGGGGCATGAGCGAAATCCGCCACATTGAAGGCCTCTATGCGTTTTGGGACCAATTGCTTTCCAGGCATCCGAGCCTCATCATCGATAACTGCGCGAGCGGCGGACGCAGGCTTGATCTGGAGACGCTGGGGCGCGCGACGCCCTTCTGGCGAACCGACGGTCCGCGCGACCCGATTGCTCACCAGTGCCACACTTACGGTCTATTGCCATGGGTGCCGCTGAGCGCGACCAGCCAAGACAGAGCGGGCGACGATTACGAGTTCCGCAGTAGCATGTGCAGCAGCTTGTGCCTCAATTGGTGGGTTTCTGGCGATGCCCCCGCGGAGCCCATCCGACCGGACTTCCCGTTCGACTGGGCAAAACGGACACTGGCGCAGTACAAGCAAATCCGCCATTGCTATGAGGGCGACTTTTACCCGCTCACAGGGTACACAAAATCGACCGACGCATGGATGGCATACCAACTCGACAGAGCCGATCTTGGAGAAGGCGTCGTGGTGGCGTTGCGCCGGCCAAACAGCCCGTTCGAAACCGCAAGGTTCAAACTCCGTGGAGTGGACGCGAACGCGGAGTATGACGTGGCTAATCTGGACACCCAGGCTGCCGCGCGTTCGCCGGGAAAGACGCTGCTCGACGCCGGCGTGCGCGTGGAAATCAACTCGCAGCCCGGCTCGGCGTTGCTGTTCTACCGGCGCTCCAACGGTCGCTAATCGCGGTTCAACCTAGTTTCCAGGGCGCGCGGTATGGGCGTGTCAGAAGCTTGGCTGCTTGGTCGTCTCCCAGAATGACTTCCTTCTTCGGGTCCCATTTCACTTTGCGCCCGACGAGCATCGCGATCAGGCCCAGGTGGCCCGGAACGGCTGATCGATGGGCTGACTCGACCGGTGCGATAGTTGGTTTGCGCGACTTGACGCAATCCAGGAAGTTGCCCATGTGATCGCGCGAGTGGTACGCCTTGACCTTGCGCATGTCATCGGGCAGGCGCGACATGTCCTTCAGCTCTTCTTTCGAACAATCGAATCCTCCTCGATCGACCCAGACCCAGCCGTCGGTCCCAATCCACTTTGTGCCGCCGCGGATGTCGCCGTGACCGCCGGCGATCGTCATGACGACGCCATTTTCGTAAGTGCACTTGATGCGATACTTCGTGCATGTGTTCCACACGGCGTCTTTTGGCGGGAACTCGCCCTGACCTTCGACCTCGATGGGGCCTGTGTTGTCAAAACCGAGCCCCCAGTGTGCTATGTCGCAATGATGCCCGATCCAATCGAGCAATTGCCCGCCGCCGACGTTGTAGTTCCAACGCCAGTTCATGTGGACCCGCGTCTTCACGTACGGCTCCGTCTGGGAAGGGCCAAGCCACCGATCGTAGTCAAGCTCTGGCGGCGGCGCTGACACAGCCAAATCCCAGCCAGGACTTCCCGGTGTGAGCTTGGCCAGGTTGTTGGGTTTCTCTGGCAATTGCGCCAGCTTGTCCAGGAGCTCTTTGGATGTGCCGGCAAAATCGTGATGGCCCGCTGGCAACCCAACTTCGACGTGGGTGATCTTGCCCACAAGTCCGTTCAGGACGATCTCGACCGCCTTGTGGAAGTTCTCGACCGACCGCTGCCATGAGCCTGTCTGCCAAATTCGGTTGTTTGTTTGCACAGCCCTCACGATTGCCTGTTGTTCGGCGATGGTGCGGGCCAGAGGTTTCTCGCCGTAGATGTCCTTACCATTGCGCGCGGCTTCGACGGCGATCAGAGCATGCCAGGTATCAGGCACAGCCAGCATCACCGCGTCGATATCCTTACGCGCCATCATTTCGCGGTAGTCGTGGTACGACTTGCAGTCCGTGTTGCCGTACTTCTTGTTGATGGTGTTCAGTGCCGCCTCGAGATGTCGCTGGTCGAGATCGCATGCCGCCACCACCTGGCAATTGCGGTGGTTCAGGAAAGCGCCGGTATTGCCCGGCCCCTGCATCCCCCAGCCAACCACGCCCATCACGATCCGCTCGGAAGGCAATGTCAATCCCTCGCCTCCAAATACGCTGGACGGCATGATCGTCGGCATCACCAGCGATGCGGTCGTGCATGAGAGGAATTGGCGCCGGGACAAAGATGTTCGATTCGTTGAAATTTCCATAACAGCGCCATGATGCGCGCGCCAGGCGAGCTTTTCGAGAAAAAAGTCAGAGCAGCGGTTCTTTCGTTCTTTCCCTACTCGACTCCGGAGGGAGCTTCGGAGATGCTTGGCCTGGATGAATTCGAGCCGGGCGAGCGCAGGGGTGCAGGAGACACCGTGTGGTATTCAAGCGGACCTGATTTCTCCATACCAGGGGCGTCTGGTTGACCTCCTCGAGGCCGGAGACGCAGCCGATGAGCTGAAGGCCGAGGCTGTGCGGCTGCCTTCAGTCCAACTGACACCCCGATCGCTGTCCGATCTTGAGCTTTTGGCCACAGGGGCATTCTCCCCGCTGGACCGTTTCATGGGTCGAGCCGACTATCTGCGTGTGCTGGGTGAAATGCGGCTCGAGAACGGTGTTTTGTTCCCCATACCGATCACCCTTCCCGTGTCTGACAAGAACCTGCCCGCACACGGTCTGGCTCTGGCCCTGCGTGATGCACATAACAACTTGGTTGCAGTCATGCGACTGGATGAGGTGTTCGAATGGGACTCGCGCGAAGAAGCTCAGCAGGTGTTTGGAACGTGCGATTCGCGGCATCCGTTGGTTGCCGAAATGAGCACATGGGGCGGAGTATGCTTGTCGGGTCCGGTGCAAGTGCTCGCGCTGCCGCGCTATTTCGATTTCCCAGACTTGCGGCTCACGCCAGCGCAGGTCAGAGCGCGCCTGGCGACGATGGGCTGGCGTAATGTGGTCGCATTCCAAACACGCAATCCGTTGCACCGCGCACATGAGGAAATGACCAAGCGCGCCGCTGCCAAAGTGAACGGCACGTTGTTGATACATCCGGCAGTGGGTTTGACCCGCGAAGGCGATGTGGACCATTACACGCGCGTCAGGATCTACCAGGTGGCTGTCGAAACACACTACGATCCGAAGCGCACATTGCTGAGCCTGATCCCGCTGGCGATGCGGATGGCGGGACCCCGCGAGGCGCTCTGGCACGCCATCATTCGGCGTAACTACGGCGCCAACCACTTGATCGTCGGACGCGACCACGCCGGGCCGGGCCGTGACAGCCGCGGCCGGCCGTTCTACGCGCCTGACGCGGCGCGCGAACTGGTCGCGCGTCACGCACCCGAGACCGGCGTGCAAGCCGTCAGCTTCGAAGAGCTGGTGTACGTGCCTGAGCGTGACACCTACGAGGAGGTCAGTCGCGTGCCCGCCGGTGTCCGGTCCTTGTCGCTTTCTGGCACGCAGGTGCGCGAAGAGTACCTCGCCATCGGCAAAGCGCTCCCGTCCTGGTTCACGCGCCCGGAGACAGCGGCGATCCTCCAGGCAGCATACCCTCCCAGGCGTCAGCAAGGGTTCTGCGTCTGGTTCACCGGCCTGAGCGCTTCCGGCAAGTCAACTACCGCCCGAGTTCTGGCTGCTTTGCTGTTGGCTCGCGGGCGCCAGGTGACCGTCCTGGACGGCGACGTTGTCCGAACAAATCTGTCTCGCGGTCTGGGTTTCAGCCGTGAAGACCGCGACACGAACATCCTCCGGATCGGTTTCGTGGCGAGCGAGATTGTCAGACACCACGGCGCGGTGATCTGCGCCGCGGTCAGTCCCTACCGGGCGGCACGTGACGAGAACCGGCGTCTGGTGGGCGCCGACAAGTTCATCGAGGTATTCATGGACACGCCGCTGGCAGTGTGTGAAGCACGAGACATTAAAGGCCTTTATGCCAAGGCGCGCCGGGGACAGCTGACCGGGTTCACGGGGATCGACGATCCGTACGAAGAACCGCTCAATTCTGAACTGCGCCTCGAGACGGTCCACACGTCGGCTGAGGACAACGCGAAGAAGATTCTCGCCCACATCCAAGAGGGTGGATTCGTCCAGCCTTGAGCGTTCTCCCTGATCGTCTCCCTCGGTGTTCGGGATGAGAGTCCAAGGAACTGCCGCTGGAGGTCAGGTCCCGATCTTGTGGCGGACCTCGTCCGGAACCTCTAACTTGGTCGTGCCGCAATTCTCGATCACCGTGGTTGTGGTTCTGCTTACCGGTCTGGCTGCTTGGCCGGACCGCTCAGAGACCGAACCGCTAAGTTGGACCTGCCACCAGACTAGCATGCCGTCCTTGATGCGGAACCTGACGATCCCCATGGTGTTCGCGGTCGTCGCCGCACGCCTCAGCCGCGAAGGAAAACCGCTGAGAAGACGCCCCTTGGCGTCGGCTGGGGTGAACGAACCTGACACTTCACCGTCGTGTTCTTGCTTGAGAACCGCCAGCTCGGTCAAGAGCTTCGCTGCGTGTTGGGGCGGCAGTTGGAAACTTGCGAGACTCCGCCCAAAGGCGCGGGCAGGGTCAGGACGTGGAGATCGATCGAACATGAAGTTCGGAAAATCCTCCGGTCGCTTCCAGCCTTCGTCAGTCTTAACCACTGTGCCTTCGGCTCTCCGGTACCCTTCGAGCATCTGGTTCCCGGTGATCCCTGCAATCCAAATCCAGCCGTCCGCACCCACCTTGCCTTGTGTTATGTTGGTGGTGAAGCCGCTCCTGATCGTGGTGGTCCAACTGTAGTTGGTTTGCGCCAGTCGATCCGCTGCTGCCTGGAGGGCGTCCTTGAGTTCAGCCGCGACCAGCGGCTGAGTCAGCAGGGCGACCGCACCAGCAACAATCGTTGTCGCCGTCTTCATGCCGAGCGGGAGCTTGTCAGTCCGCTTGTTATCCATGCGCTCATTTCCAACTGGAACGCCACTATGGGCGCGGTTTTGGCCCGGTTCAAGAGTACAGATTGCCGAACTCCGCATGACCGGTTCCGACCAGCAGTGACCGGTTGCAGGTGGTGGGGCGCGACCGCCGGGCGCGCCGCAAGCTCGCACGCTCAAGAACTGTTGCTGCGCACCAGAAACTGAGGTGTCTGAGAGGGTCATTTCAGTGAAACAAACCTGGCAGCCAAACTAAAAAAACTCAGCAATTCTCATTTTGGCCGCGAAGGCACGACGCGTTCTCGGGAGCGCGGGCATTCTTGCCCGCTGGAGCGTGGCGTGGGGATGCCAGGCGGACAGGATTGTCCGCGCTCCCGGCCAAAATGAGAATTGCTCAAAAAACTTGACCTGCACAAGTCAGTTGCGGACACTTGGCCAAACAATTGAGAAGGCCTTTGTTATGAAGCCAAACAACCCCAACCTTAAGATGTCCCTGTTGGCCCTGGCCGGCACGGGTCTGTGCGCGAGCCTGACTCAAACTCAGGCACAGATCGTTGTCGAAACCGTGGACAAGACCGTGGGATTCCGAAACGGTGACTTGGAGAATCTTACGTTGGAGCTCCCTGGTGGCGCCGACATCTCTGTTTTTAGATGGTCGGGCTCGACCAGTCGGGGAGTTAACATGTCAGGTCTGGGCGCCACTGTGTCTTTCAAATGCACAACGTACAATGTCCGTAGCGCCTTCGGTAAGCGAACCAACCCCGGGGTATTCTTTGGGACTATAGGTGCGAGCACTTTTAGCTTTGCTTACGTTGTGCAGCTTAGTAGCGCCACGACATTCAACGGGCCGTTCTTGTCTACCAAGTACTTCGCCTTCAAGTTCAGCGACACATCAGACGGCGGTGCGCAGAAGTACGGCTGGATTTCGGGAGTTGGAGACGTTAATGGCGAGGGTAATCCCGCTAACACCTACTTCACAATCCAGCAGTGGGCCTATGATAATTCGGGGGCGCCGATCGCAATGGGAGCCGTGCCGGAACCGGCGTC
>JAXDCU010000296.1:0-2613 GCA_034677645.1 Verrucomicrobiia bacterium | reverse complement strand
AACGCGGCCAAGAACCGTGCGAAACGGCCTGTCAAAATTGAAATCGAAAAGTACCATGACCGGCATCTCAAGCCTGATCTACCGAGGGAATATCAACTTTCATTCAAATTAAACCGGACACTAGTGGTGGCGGTTGTTAACCAGACCTGGCCGCCCATCACAACTGGTGTCGACCAGCCGCGATGCGGGATTTCAGTCTTCCAGACAACGTTGTTCGTTTCGCTCCAATGCAGCGGAAAACCAACATCTCCAGCAGCACCGTGAGCCGACGCGTGGCCATTGCACCAGGGCCCGCGAAACTCCGGCCAGTCAATTTGCGCTTCAGTGCCACAAAACAGGCACAAACCAAGCGCCACAAGCGAAAGCCTCGCCAGGAGTTGACTGGAGATGAATCGGCTTGGCGGCCTGCATGCCCCACTTAATGCATTCTCGGCGTCGCTCATGCCAGCAGACTGATGCGGCGGCGTATGTAAGTCAATGCCGCCTGGATGTCAGTCTTGTCCCGGCATTACGGAAGAGCCTAGGCCGCCACGTCCTTGTTTATCGTCCCTGACATTGCCGACGTTTTCGTCTAGCTTCACCTCATCTTGCCGCTGCTCTCGGCTTGCCAGATCGACCATCCTAAGGCCTGATTGCGGTGCAACGCGCCACCGGGCCAATCTCCGTGGCAACACATGAACGATCTACTGCTAAACAAAGCCAAGTCACTCGGCTATTCAGACGCGCAACTTGCCCACCTCGCCGGCGTCTCGGAATCAGCTATCCGCGATCGACGCGGAGAGCTTGGCCTCAGACCCAGCTTCCGCCTCGTCGACACCTGCGCAGCGGAGTTCGAGGCCCGGACTCCTTACTACTATTCGACCTACGACCGTGGAGACGATGAGGTTTCAGTGTCCGATCGCCCAAAAGTGATGATTCTGGGGGGCGGCCCCAACCGGATTGGACAAGGAATTGAGTTTGACTATTGCTGTGTTCATGCCGCGTTCGCGCTAAAGGAGCTCGGCTTTCTCACCATCATGGTGAACTCGAATCCGGAGACGGTGTCGACCGACTACGACACAAGCGACAGACTCTACTTCGAACCGCTGACGATCGAGGACGTGCTTCACATCTATGAACGCGAGAGATGCCTGGGAGCGATCGCCCAGTTTGGCGGCCAGACTCCTCTCAACCTCGCTTTGGACCTCGAACGCAACGGCGTCGACATCTTGGGCACGTCGCCCCAAAGCATTGAGATCGCTGAGGACCGCAAACTCTTTGCCGCCGTCCTTCGCAAGCTCCAAATCCCGCAGCCGCCCAACGGAACCGCCACCTGCGAGGTCGAAGCCATCGATGCCGCCCATTGCGTTGGGTACCCGGTATTGGTCCGGCCTTCGTTCGTGCTCGGCGGTCGCGCCATGCAGATCGTCTATTCGGATTCCGAGCTCAGGCACTACATGCGCCATGCCGTCGAAGCTTCCTCCGAACGCCCAGTTCTGGTCGACAAGTTCATCGAAGACGCCACCGAAGTCGATGTTGACTGTCTTGCCGATGTCGGACGGTTCCAAGACCCCGCCCAGGGCAACGTCGTTATCGGCGGCATGCTCGAGCATGTCGAGTTCGCCGGAGTCCACTCTGGCGACGCCGCGATGGTGCTGCCGCCGCACACACTGACCGACTCCGTCATTCAAACAATCCGCCGGTATACACATGCCCTGGCGCGGGAACTGAATGTCATCGGGCTGATGAATGTCCAGTACGCCGTGAAGGGCGACACCGTCTTCTGCCTGGAAGTCAATCCGCGTGCCTCGCGGACCGTGCCATTCGTTAGCAAAGCCACCGGCATTCCTCTGGCCAAGCTTGCGGCAAAAGTGATGGCGAGCAGGACTCTCCGAGAGCTCGGTTGCACTCACGAAACCTGGCCGGACCATTGGGCGGTGAAAGAGTCTGTTTTCCCGTTCAACCGCTTTCATGGTCAGGACATTCTCCTGTCACCCGAGATGCGTTCAACCGGCGAAGTCATGGGATTGGATTCGGACTTCGGCATCGCCTATGCCAAGTCGCAAATCGCCGCTGGCACTCCGCTCCCGCTATCGGGGCGAGTTTTCATCAGCCTCAACGACGGCGACAAGGCACGAGCCCCAGAAATAGCGTTGAAGTTCGCCCAATTGGGATTTCAGTTGTCCGCTACCCAGGGCACCGCGGCGGCACTTGCGCCGGTCGGACTCAGCGTCGAGCCCGTGTTTAGATTGGCCGATGGCCGCCGGCCAAACGCACTCGACCTGCTGAAGAACCGGCAACTACAACTGATCGTCAACACGCCGTCGGGACAAGTCCCACGCGCCGACGAAGTCAGAATAAGGACGACGGCCGTCTATCTCGGCGTGCCCATCATGACAACATTGCGAGGAGCGAGCGCGGCGGCGATGGGGATTGCCGCACTAAAACAGCGCGACCTCATGGTCAAACCAATCCAGGAATACCGTTAGGTGGGTTGCGGCGCTCGCTGACATCGTCCGAGGCACTCCTTTTTGCTCGCAACTCAAGCTGCCTGATGGCATGGAATCTGGTCGTGCCGGCGGACGATTTGTTCAGCTCCTCTAAAACATCGCCTGCGGCCCATCAATCAGGCGA
>JAXDCU010000295.1:0-11448 GCA_034677645.1 Verrucomicrobiia bacterium | reverse complement strand
GTACCGCAAAGCCGCATTCCCGGACGCCGAGTGGACGGTGACTGCGAGTGGCGAACTGAAGACTGTGTTCGGCAGTCCGGCGGGCCACATCATTACTACAAACCAGTATGATGATTTCGAGTTGCTCTGGGACTGGCGGGCGGGCACGGCGGGCAACGGCGGAGTGCTCTACCGGGTGACCGAGTACTATGATCAGCCGTACAAATCGGCGCCGGAGTACCAGTTGGTCGACGATTCTGGGTATTCCTTACCCGGCAAACAGCAGCTTGGCGCGGTGTATGGGTTGATTGCGCCAACAAACCGGGGGACGGTTTCGCCTAGCCAGTGGAACCAATGCCGGCTGCTGGTGCAAGGCAATCACGTGGAACATTGGCTGAACGGGCGTCGAATCGCCCAATTCGACTTCAACAGTCCGGCCTTCAACAGCTTGGTGGCGGGGAGCACCTTCAGTTCCTACACGCAGTTTGGGAAGGCGAGCAAGGGCTTCATCGCCTTCCAGAACTGGACCCCTGAGATCTGGTATCGCAACATCAGACTCCGGCCGCTGCCGTCGGCACCGTAGGCCCCCCCCGCCAGGTCGGCAAAGGCCGGGCCGAATGCGACTCGACCCGACGCCGCGGTCGATCGTCCCCTCGCAGTTGACTCACACAGCCGTGTCGAAGACTTCAGTGTCTTCCACCGGTATCTGGCTCGGTAGAATCGGGTATCCGGGAAGCCAGTGCTCGGAAGCATCCGCCCGGCTGAGCCGGAAGCCGGAATCGTCCGGCTCACGGCCGGTCTAGCCGCGGCGGATGAAGACGCATTTCGCGAGCTTCACGGCCTCTATTTTGATCGTCTCTACCATTTCCTCCTGGTGGTTTGCCGCGGCGCGGACGATCAGGCGCAGGAGGCCCTGCAGTTGACGCTCCTCCGGGTTGTGCGTCACGCCAGGGCTTTTCAATCCGAGGACACCTTCTGGTGCTGGCTCAAAGCCCTGGGGCGCAGCGCCGCCCGCGACGTCGGACGCAAGCAGCGCAGGTACGCGGCCCTGCTCGAACGCTTCGCCCGCGGGTGGGAACTTCGGGACAGCACCACGACTCTGGGCGGCGACCCGCTGGCGGGCCAAATCGAGACCTTGCTCGCCGACCTGGAGCCAGTCGAACGCCAGCTCATCGAGGGCAAATACCTGGCGGACGAGTCCGTGAAAGAACTGTCCGCTCAAACCGGTCTCAGCGAGAAGGCCGTTGAGGCTCGGCTGACCCGTCTGCGCCAGCGCCTGCGTGAACGCTTCCTGAGCAGTGTGAAAGCCAATGAACCACAATGATGAAACGAGACTGATCGTCGGCCTGTTGTCCCCTAGTGATCCCAGACTTGTCCGAGAGAAGTCATTGGCATCTGCACTCGACGCTGTTCGCAAGGAGGCCCGGCGACGCCGCATCGCCCGGTCCGTTTCCTTGGTCTGCGCCCCGGCAGCTTTCGGGCTGCTGTTGCTGTTCACCTCCGCCCGGCAGCGGCAGTCCGTCCCACCGGTTGCTCCGGTCGCACATCCGAGCGCACAAACCCCTTCCTCTGGCCAGCCCTTGATCGAGCCCATCGACGACCAGCAGTTGTTGGCACTTCTTCCCGGCAAGACTGTGGCGCTGATCGGGCCTCCCGGACGCGAACAACTACTGGTGTTTGACGCACCCGGAAAGGTCCAATGAACCAGCTCTTATACATGGTGACGACTCACGAGAGGCGGTTGGAGCGAACCAAGGCCAGAGCCGACCGCAGGGCGGCAGGGGAGATTGACCGAGTGCGGGTAGCGCTTCTGGAGGCACAAGTGGGATTGCAGTGGGAACAGCGGAAGATAACGCGGCAGTGACAAAGCATCGGACGAGACGCTGGTCCGATTGTGCGGCTCGATGAGCAGCGGTTCTGTTCCAAGGGCCATTCGCTGAGCGTCGCCATCTGCACCGGAACCCGCGAACGTGCATGGTGAAGCCACGCCGCGCCTGTAATCGAACGCGTTGCTCCTCGACGTTCGGCGTGACGCACTCGAGTCGACGCAGCGCTGTGTCTGGCATACAAATCACTCCCCTGAACCGGTCGGGAACCTTGACTACAATTGAAGACAAAACACGCGCCGAAATACTGTCGTAGTGTCCGGCTGCAGGAAAAGCACGGGTATGCACCAAAGGCCCGTCATTATTAGTCCTTCTCGCGTTTTGGCCGATGTTCTGAATTGGTGCGGGTTGTCTGTGCGGCACAATCCGGAAGGAGGCACCGGGCAACAAGCGCCACAACCGCCCCTTCCTTCTCCACGCTCGCAGGTATCCTCTCCACGGGATTGGGCCACGAATGCTCACAGACGAGCTACCGCGTCCCTGCTGCTGTTCAGAGGGTGTCGCGTCTCCAGCCTGCGGGCCAGTTGGTCGGGGGTTCCGGCAACACCGGCTTGGCGCGCGGGTCGTTGTAGCCGTTCCAAAGGCGGTTGTTGAAGCTGGCGTCAGCGGGTTTCATGGACTCGACGTGGCCGTCGCAGAAACCGACATTGGCTCGTCCGAGGTGGCGCGAGGAAAGGAACGATGCGTACTCGTAGAAGGCCCACGCCTCCTCCTGGTCGCGGGCCCCTGCGGGAAGGAAAGGGGGATCGATAACGTAAGCGTGGTTGCCGATGCGCAGGACGTTTTCGGACGCGGGCAAGGCGCTGCCGATGGCCTCAGGGGCGAGAACCTCATGAGGCTGCTGAGTCCCGGTGCCGTCGGAACACCCGAAGGCGATGGTGGTGACCGGCGCCGGAAAACTGGTCAGGCGAACAGGGAAGCTCTCGCACTGCCCCGAGTTCATGACGCGGGCGCTGCCGAGGAACTTGTAGTTGTAGCCATAGGGGGCATTGCGACCGGGCAGCCAGTGCGGCACCGCTGGGTCGCGGATGACTTCGTAGCCCGATGTGACCTCGCGGGCGAAGAGGTTGAACCAGCGGAGGCGGGTGCCGTCGGCGAACTTGAGTTGGTGCGGGGGAAGATAGCCGTCGTAGCTGTCGGAATAGAGGTGGAGACCAATGCCGAGTTGGCGAAGATTGCTGCGGCAGCGTGCGTCGTGGGCCTTCTGTTTGGCCCGCGAGAGCGCGGGCAGGAGCATGGCCGCGAGGATGGCGATAATCGCTATCACAACGAGCAGTTCGATGAGGGTGAAGCCGCTGGTGAAGGGCCTCGGCAATCGTCTACTCATGGCATGACAGTTGGACGCAGTTGCAGGGCGGTAGTCAACGCCTGACGGGGGTCGGGACGCAACCAGTCACCTCCGCCGACTTCTCCGCCCTCACCAAGAACAAATCCTCGCTGTCCTCTGCCTCCGTGAGCTTCAACCCCACCGGGTGAAGCAGCGCGGACCATTCTGAGGCGGGGGGCAAGTGATCGTGGCCCACCGGCCCGCCCACTTGGTGATGAAACGCGTTGAGTTTCGCACTTCCCGTCAGATGCACCACGAGAAGCTGACCGCCCGGTTTCAAATGGTGCGCGATCTGGCGCAGTGCCGCCTTCTGATCGCGGAAATGCGGGAACGAGTGGAAACACAACACCACGTCGAATGGGCGGTCTGCCGATTCGTTCCGGCAGATGTCCAGGAGGACAAAATCGGCATTGAGTCCGCGCGCTCGCGCCTGCGCCAGCATGGCCGGAGAGAAGTCCGCTGCCACGACCTTGCCGGGCTTGACCCTGTCGGCCAGCCAGCCGGTGATTTGGCCTGTGCCGCAGCCGACTTCTAGCAAATCCTGACCCGTGCGCAAGCCCAGGCGGCCGTCCAGTTCCCACAACCGGCGCAAGGTGGCCACCGGGTCCGGCCCGGTCTGGTCCCACGTCAGGGCGTGATGGTCGAAGAAGGCGATGCGCGGGTCCATCGCCTGCGGACTTCCCGAAGAGCTGCTCTTCATACGTCTTTTATGTTGCGTAACACGGAACGGGCAGTAGTATTTCGCGTGGTTACCGTAATACCACCGCAGGGAGCCCGTCAAGCCCCGGCCTCCAGCGGCGAACGAGCTGAGGCTTTTGTGAACCGAGATCTTTATGCCATTGAACTCAGTTGTTCGCTGGACCAGCCTCGCTGTGGCCGTATGCGCGGCCCCGGCAACGGTCTTGGCCCAATCCGAAACCCACGCCAACCTCCAGGCCGTGACCAGCACCGGCACGAGCGCATGGACTCCCGCGTTTCCTTTCACCATCCGGGGCGTCCTGCTATGCAACCCGGATGAGATGCTGAACTCCACGCCCAACTTCCTGCCGTGGAATGACGGCGCCAATCAATACCGGATGGGAGGGGAGTGGCAGGTGACGTTCCAGGCGGTCGATCCGGGCGACCGCGGCGGCACGACGTGCTGGATGGGACAGAACTACGGCAACCAGCCGTGGATTCACAACAGCGACCTGAGCTACCCGAACGAAGCTTGGGTTGGGGAAATCCTGCGGCTCAGTTTCGATCCGTCGAACATGCACCCATTCCGCGTTGGCGACCTGATCGAGATCACGGCGCGGCAGGCACTGTTCTACGGCGGCAAACGGAACATCAACGAGGGCCACGACATCGATCCAACCTACAACTTCGACATCCGCTTGGTGACGGCCGACTACGGCCTGCCCGCGCCGGAGGTCATCATGCTGGCGGACGTCATGAACGTGGGCGGCGTGGCGGACGATCGCTCCACCTGGCTCCCCATTTTCGATCAGACCCGCGCCACGGGCGGCGAGCACTACCAGGGAATGCGCGTCCGTCTCAACAACCTCACACTCGTCACCACCGCCGGCTGGAATCCTACCAACACTTGGGGCAACCGCCTGTGCACCATCACCGACGGCGTCGGCCGGTTCTTCTCGTTGCGTCATCCGCGTTACAGCCTCGGCGCCGCCCCAACAGGCCAGTTCGACGCGGTCGGGATTTTCAATCAGGAATCTGGCTCCGGCACCCAGGGCACCAACGGCTACGAGTTGTTCGCGCAGCAAGTGCTGCCGCACACACCGACCCCGGAACTGACCATCGGCCTGAACGTCACGATCGCGTGGCCGGCGACTACCGACACCTATCAATTGGAATGGCGCAGCCAGGTGGACATGGGCGACTGGACACCGGTCACTACTCTTCCGGTGGTCATCAACGACATGAACACGGTGATTCTCCCGCCGTCCAGCCCGGTGCGGTTCTATCAACTCCGGAAGACCAACTGATACCCCTTGATGCGCGCGGCAAGCCCACGGCCCACGGGATTCACCCTGGTCGAACTGCTGGTGGTGACCGCCATCATCGCCGTCCTCGTCGGCCTCTTGCTGCCCGCCCTGGCCCGCGCCAAAGAGAAGGCTAAAGTCGTCAAAGTCCACGCTGAGCTGTATGGCGTTGGTCTGGCCCTGGAGATGTACTCTGACGACCATGAGGGCCAGTTGCCGCCCGTGCGCGTGAACTGCAATAGCGACCTCTCCCTCCACTGGTGCCAGTTCCCCAGCGAATTGGCTCAAGAAGGCTATCTGCCGCGCGGCGAGAAACCAGGGATGGCGGCAAACATGGAGGATGTGTTCAATCCTGGCCACACTTACAAGTACGCCACGCCGGGGCCGCAAATCCTGAATGATTCGCCCGGCGGCAACTACAGGCTCTGGGTGCCGGCCGACTTCCCGGAGTGCGCCACCAACGCCGGCAAATACTATTCCACCCGTGCCGATTCGCCCGTGCGGTGGGTGCTGTGGAGCCTGGGGCCGCGTCCCGCGAGCGACAAGACGCTGGATACGCACGCCCCCGTTGCCAGCCGTAGTTGGTATCGGCGGGCAGGAGACGGCGGCGTGATCGCCCGAATGGCCACCCGCGAGGGGATGCAGTTCAAGACACCATGAGCCAGGGCTCCTGTTTCGCAGCGGCTGCTGTCCTCGGTCTCCTGGTTCTCACCGGCTGCGACCGCTCTGAGCCACCGTGGCTCGGTCTCAAGATCGCCACCACGACCTCCTACCTGGAAGCCGCCGGGCGCGACTTGCTGGGCGATGACCTGAACGTCGTGCGCCTCGCCGAACCAGGCACTTGCCCTGGCCATTTCGACATCCGCCCCAGCCAGGTCACCGAACTGCGCCAATGCCAGGCCCTGCTCCGTTTTGATTTCCAGAAGTCCCTTGACGCAAAGTTCGCCGGCAGCGGCACCAACGGTCCGCACGTAGCCGAGATTTTCTTGAGCGGCGGTATGTGCCGGCCCGACAGCTACCTCGCCGCCTGTCGCCAGAGCGCAGACGCCCTGGTTGCGCTGGGTCTGCTTTCCCGCGCCAACGCAGACACGCGCCTCCAAGCCATCGCCTCACGACTCGAACCTCTGTCACGCCGTGCGACCAACCTGCTTGTCGAAGTGGGCCTCGCCGGATCGACCGTCATCGCTAGCGAACGCCAGCGCGATTTCTGCGAATGGCTTGGCCTCAGAGTCGCCGCCGCTTTCCGCGCCGCGGATACGGCCAGCATTGCCGAGATCGAGGAGGCCATCGACGCAGGCAAGCTCGCCCAAGTCACGCTGGTCGTCGCCAATCTGCCCGAAGGCCGTCGCACCGCCGATGCGCTGGCGGAGCGGCTCAAGGCCCGCGTCGTGGTGTTCGAGAACTTCCCTGCCCTTCGCCATGGCCGCGTTTCCTTTGACGCCATGCTCTCAGCAAACCTGGAGGCGCTCCTGCGTGTCGCTGCCCCATGACCCCGGCGGCTGTCGAGATTCGCGACCTTGCCGTTCACGCCGCGCGCCGTTGCCTGATCGAGGTGGACGATCTACGCGTCGAGGCGGGCACTGTGGTGGCGCTCATGGGGCCAAATGGTGCAGGCAAGACTACCCTGCTCCGTACCTGCCTAGGTTTGGTGGCCCTCACGCGCGGTCACATCACGGTGCTGGGCACGAACGTCCCAGCGTTGCGTGGTGCAGCGCTGGCCGGACTCCGTCGCCGGATCGGTTACGTGCCGCAGTTGCTGCCTGCCCGCAGCGAGTTGCCGCTCTCCGTGCGGGAAGTGGTCGCCGTTGGCCGTACAGCGCGCGCAGGCTTGTTTCATCCGCTATCCCACGACGACTGGCAGACCGTCGACCAGTGGATTGAGCGGCTCGGACTGGCCTCACTGGCTCGCCGCGCTTTCAGCCAGATTTCCGGCGGCGAACAGCGCAAGACCATCATCGCCCGTGCCATGGCTCAAGAGCCGCAGTTGCTTCTGCTCGACGAGCCCACCGCCAACCTCGATCTGGGCTGGCGCGAGCGCATCGTCGAGACGGTTCAGACGCTTCACACCCAAACCGGCATCACCGTGCTCCTTGTCTGCCACGACCTGGAAGTGCTGCCACCGGCCTGCCGGCGAGTCGTCCTGCTGGACGCGGGCCGCGTGGCTGTCATTGGCCTCCCGGAAACGGTGTTCACCGCCGATCGGGTCAGGCAGCTCTATGGCGCGACTTTGCGCGCCGTGCATGAGGGTGGCCGCCATGCGGTCCTGCCGGGAGGAGGCGCGCATGATTGACTTGGTCTTCTGGGCGCCGGTCATGGCGGGTGGTGCGTTGGCCGGCGCGTCGAGTGGCGCGCTGGGCACCTTCATCGTCGGGATGCGGATTCCGTTTCTGGGCGTCTGCGTCGCCCATGCGGCCCTCGCCGGGGCCGTCTTCGGCGGCTTGTGTGGCCTCGAAGGACAACAGCTTCTCCTGCCCGCCCTCGCCGGAGCCATGTTGACGGCCCTCCCCTTGGGTTTGATGAACCCGCAGCGCGCCCACCTCGACGACAACACCGTCCTCAGCTTTCTCTTCTCCGCCACGATGGGCCTGGCCTTTCTCGGCATCGGCCTTTACGGCATCCTGGGAAAGAGCGACAACGATGTGCGCGCGCTCCTTTGGGGCAGTCTCAACCTCTGCCGCTGGCGCGACGTGTGGATGATGTTCGGCACCTCGCTGGCCTTGTTCGCCTACATCGCCCTCTTCTTCAAGGAACTCCGTGCCATCCTGTTTTCGCGTGCCGATGCGGAAGCGGCGGGCATTCGTGCCAACGCGGTCTGGACGGGCTTTTTGGTACTCACGGCCGCGACGCTGACCGTCAATTTCCAAACCGTCGGCGGCTTGATGATTTACAGCCTCATTAGCAACCCGGCGGCCGCGGCGTTTCAAGTGGCCCGCGGCTGCCGCCGCGTGCTGTGGCTGTCGGCAGTGTTCGGTGCCCTCAGCGGTCTAGGTGGTTTTCTCATCGCCGCCGCCACCGACCTGCCGAGCGGGGCGGTCATCGTTTTGGTGTCCTCGGCGTTGGTTGGGCTGGCTGCGCTGATCGCGCGCGTGGCGCGGTGCTGACCCAAGCCTGGCGCCAGCCACCTCGGTCCATTGACGGACTGCGTCCCTCTGTTAGAGTTGCTGCCATGAAATCAAGAGGCCCCCACGGCGTGGCCCGGTTCAGCATTTCACTCCCCTCCGAGTTGGCGGCGCAGTTGGAGCGTATGACGCACGAGAAAGGCTATGACAATCGCTCCCTGGCCGTGGCCGACATGATCCGCGCTCACCTCGTCGAACATCAGCAGCAATTCGGTGGCAAGGAAATTGCCGGTACCATTACGCTGCTTTACGACCATCACACACAGCACGTCCAGGCCGCCCTTACTGAAATCCAGCACGACCACCACGAGGTCATCATCGCCACGCTCCACGTCCATCTGGATCATCACAACTGCCTGGAAGTGCTCGCCGTTCGTGGCAAAGCCGCCACCATCAAGCGCATCGCCGACGAACTGATCGCGGCCAAGGGGGTGAAGCACGGTAAGCTGACCGTCACCAGCACCGGCAAGGACCTGCCGGCTTGAGGCAGTTGAGCGCAACTAATCACAGACGGGGGTACTTAGCAGGCACCTTATGGGGCTGCGAGCCTCACCGGCTGCAATATGGAACCCCCCCCCGTTATGATCGGACGCTTCCCAATACGTGAGCAAGAACCGGCTTTTCTGGCGGATCACCGGGACGACGGAGCGGGCCGGATCACGGGGCAATCCCGAGGATGGACTCTCACAACACCTTGCCGACGTTTGCCGACAAAACACGTCACGAGACGCTGGCTCAGCGTGTCGCCTGTCGAAATCAGCCAAGATGCGTTCGGCCCCTGCGAACATTGGTTTCTCTGGCGTTTTGGCCGCTCATCCGAAAGTGTGAGGATTGTATGTGCGGCACAACTCGAATGGGCTCGAGCACCGCAGACCGCATCAGCCCGCGTTGGGTGACGACACACCTCACGGACACTTGCTGCTCAGGCTCGAGTCGAGGGGCGACTCATGTTGGCAAAGGCGCGGGTCAGCCGCGGGAGCCAGCCAGCGAAACCGTTGAATTTGAACTCGACGGTCTGGACTTCAGCGCAGTGCGGCACCGCTGACGCCTCGGTACGGTGGATTCTCCATGATTCCGATCAGGAGCTCCGCAGCTCTTCGGGCACCGTCCGTCGCAATGGGCGGATAGTGGGGTTCGGCTCCCAAGTAGGCGAGCGCCGCCGCAGCCAGCGTCTCCGGCATCGTGTGCTTGAACTCCAACCGCGCCCCCGCCCCGTGTCGCTCGATCCGTCCCGCCACGTGCGACCGCTGCTCGAAATGCGCCTCGATCGGGAAGTAGAGGAACGGACGCCGGAGCGCCGTCAACTCCAGGGTGGTGGTGCCCCCTCCCTGCACGATCGCCAAGTCACACGCCGCGAAGTGGTCGTACAATCGGGGGACGTAACCTCTCCGCTCGACGCCGTCGGGGACGTCGACCATTTCCGGTTTCAAACGCGGGCCGCAGACCAGGATCATGCGCAGCGCCGGGGATCGCTCTTTGAGCAGAGGGTACGCTCGGCCGCACAATTCCAGGAGGCCTCGGCCGATGGCAGTGCCTCCGATCGCGCAGATCACTAACGGCTCGGGACCGTATCCGAGCCGCTGTCGAAGCCGCGCGCGGTCTTGGTAGCCCGCGGGATCGAACGGACAGACGTAGCCGACGAACTTCAAGACTGCTCGGGCCCACTCTCGGCGGTTGGGCAGGAACAGACCCATGGGCCGGTCGGCCACATCCTCCTCCTCCCCCACCATGAGCGTCAGATCCGACACCCGGGGCAGCCGCCGGAGCACCCATGCCGTCGACCAGATCAGGACCTGGACCCACACCCATTCCAGCGGATTGCGCGAGGGAGTGTCCAACCCAACGAAATCAACGATCGTGGCCAATGGCGCCGGCCTAAGGGTTGGCCGGAAGGCGAAAGCCACCATCAGGTCGAAGATCTCGTCCCCAACCACCAGATCGAAATGTTCCCGGCCGATCAGTTCCCGAAACAACCGGAGGTTGCTTTTCTGATGCCGCCTCAGGCCGCAGGCACCCCGGAGAGCCCGGCGCGACTTCAGCAGGGCCAACGGGTTGGTGAGAGAGAGTTTGAAGCCCTCAGCCAGCGTTTCGGCAAACTCCGTTTCGCCGCCAAAGCGGCTGGATTCCGGCGCGAGTACTTCCCCCGCCTCGATCAGGACTTGCCGCGCGGGATCGCCGGCCAGCCAGAGCAGACGCAGGTCCGGGCAGCGCGCCCGCAGTGCCGATGCGATGGCCAGGTCCCGGGTGACGTGGCCCAACCCTACGCTGCCGCTGATGAACAGGACGTGCGGGGCTCTCTTCATGGGCAGTGTAACGGCGTCATGACGACCACGCCGTCACGCACTTTGAGGTCCTTGAGGTGGCGTCCAAACGAAGGGCCGCCCATCAGGTCGAAGATGTCTTGGTGAAACTCCTTGCGCCCGAGTACGCGCTTCACCCAGCCGGGCAGCGGACGGCCGTTCACCTCCGCAGACAGGATCTCCACGCGCGGGACCCCCTCCGCCCCGAGCCCGAGGCGGAACGTGTCAGTCGCATTCAGGTACCGTCCTTTCCCGATCACCGGGATCACCCGGTCCAGCGGCAGCGAAAGGTGCGCCCGCAACGTGTCCCCCTCCGCGCTGAACCGGATGCAGTCCCCGTACCGGGGCATGAGCGAGAAAAAGACGTCGAGATCCTTCGTCGATGCTACGAATGGCGTCGTCAGGAGTCCGTGGAGGACTTTGGGCTGGAACTCGCTCCATCGCTCGATGAGCGCTTCCCGATCGGCCTGGCTGATGCCCGCCACCGGGATAGCCATCGGCTGCCGGCTCGTGTAACGGCCAAGCAGCGTCAGCAAGGCGGCGATTGCCAACAGCACAATCCCGACCACTGCACTGACAATCCATGGCCAACGCCGGCGTTTCCGCTCAACGACCGGGCAGGTGGCTTCGCAGGGAGTCTTCATGCCGCGCAAGAGGGCCGAGCCTGGGCGCCGTGATGCTGCCTGTCTTAGACACGGCAGAGCCCCGAATGTTGCGCGCGCTCGCTGTCATACACGGCCAGCGAAACGCGCGCCGGTATGTCCAGTCGGCACCTAATCTTTGTGCCCTCCGCCGCCCCGCAGATTCCCAGTGATTGGAGAACTGCGAGAACCGAGGTTCCAATGATTGGACGTG
>JAXDCU010000294.1:0-5226 GCA_034677645.1 Verrucomicrobiia bacterium | reverse complement strand
TGTGGAGGTGTTCGTGCACTTGCCGCGCGCCAGCAGGACCGGGACGGAGGAGCTGCTCGCGCTGCGCGTGCGGTCGGCGGCCAACGCCTCCTCATCGCTGGTGCCTCTCCGCGAGCTCGTGAAGGTCGAACACACCACGGTCGAAAAAAGCATCTACCACAAGAACCTGATGCCGGTTACGTACGTGATTGGCGATGTGGCTGGTGTGGTGGAAAGCCCGGTCTATGCCATTCTCAAGATGAACGAGGCGCTTCATGAGCTGGACACTCGCGAGTTTGGCGGGGACGGGACTGGACTCACGGTCCACAACGCCACGCAGCCTTTTACCGACAAGAAGCCTTCGATAAAATGGGACGGCGAATGGCACATAACCATAGAGGTATTTCGGGATTTAGGCGCTGCGTTTGCCGCCGTGCTCGTGCTGATATTCATTCTCATGGTGGGTTGGTTCAGGTCTTTCGTCACGCCGTTGGTGGTCATGATGGCCATCCCTTTCTCGCTTGTTGGGATTCTGCCAGCGCACGGCCTGATGAACGCCTTTTTCACGGCAACATCGATGATAGGCTTCATGGCCGGCGCCGGCATCGTGGTGCGCAATTCGATTATTCTGGTGGATTTCATCGAGCAGCGTATGGCCGAAGGGATGCCGCTGGGTGAGGCGGTTGTCGATGCCGGGGCGGTGCGATTCCGGCCAATGCTGCTGACGGCGCTCGCGGTTGTCGTCGGCGCGGCGGTGATTCTCGCGGACCCGATCTTTCAGGGATTGGCGATTTCCCTCATGGCCGGCGAAATCGCGTCGTTGCTCATCAGCCGCATGGCCGTGCCAGTGCTTTACTTCATGTCGAAGTAACACAGCACTTTCTGGTGGATTGCGTCCGCGGTAATCCTGACGGCGGCGTCTTTCGCGACCTGCGCCGAGTCAATCACCCTGACAACCCCCTCGAGCTTTTCCGCCCCCGGCACGAGGTCCCGCAACAGGCTCGGCGAGTTTTCGAAGAAGTCCCTGTTCAGGAAGTTGTCGCCCTGTTGGGGAAAGAGGGCCAGATACAGTATGTTCCGCTCAACGAGTTCGTTCAGGAAATGAGTGCCGAGCGAAACGTCTGGAACGAGGTTCTCGTGCATGGCGACGATCTCACACAGGATGGAGACTCGGTTGATCTCCGTGAACGTGACGGGGAGACCAAGGTGCGGGCTTGTGGTGCCCCAACGTCCCGGGCCGAGCATCATTATCGTGCCGACATCGTTGCCACTTGCGCGGTTGACCTTGCCGAGCAGGCGAGCGACTTCGTGACGCGCCTGCGTCGGTAGACGGCCGTACAGGCTCGGCGAGACATAAACGAAACGATCCACTTGGCCAAGCCGACTTTGGCCAATGACCGCGCCGCGCGCCGCAATGATCAGGTGTTCTTTGGCCGCCTGGACGTCGGGCAGTTCGATTCGCGCGGCGCTGTGCACCTGCAGTGGGCGGCACTGGAGGAGGTTGATCTTGTAGCGACCTTCGTCGATGAAATTGGCCGTGAATTCGACGTCGACCGGGTGGTTGTAGGCCTCCTGCAGGGTCCGTAGAATCTCGCGCAAATCCCTCACGAAGTCGGTCTCCTTGAGAAGCTGGTCGAACGTCAAGACCCACGACCGGTAATCGCCGTCGGACCGTGACGGGTCGGCTGATGCAAACATGTCCATGGGTATTGGCGGGGCGGTCTTCACCAGGTCGGCGAAGTACCCGGACACAAGTTGATTGGCTTCCAGATCGAGGTAGTCGATGCGACGCTGAGCGAACTGGGCGACCTCGTCGAAATTGGTCTCTGGGCGTTTCTCCGGCGCGTTGAGCGCAATTATGCGAGTGTAATCGTCGTCGGACCGGTTCACGGCCCGTGTGCCGAGACCGAATACCAGGCGGACAACGCCGGCTTTGGGGTCGATCTCGGGCGCCCACGCGTAAGGGTTGAACGAAAAGCCGACACCGGCCACTTGCGGGTAGAAGAGCCGCCCGTACATGGCGCCTGACACGCGCATGACGAGCAAGGCCATTTGTTCGTCGCGATCCAGCATGCCGCGGTCGGCACGGTAGCGCAGTGCTTTCTCGCTCATCGAACTCGCATAGATGGCTCGGATTGCCGCGAGGAGGTCTTGTAGACGCCGTTCTCGCGGTCCCTGGTTGGCACAGTAGACACTCTCGTATTTGCCCGCGAACGAGTGTCCGTAATTGTCTTCCAACAACGAGCTGGATCGAACGATGAACGGGGATTGGCCGAAGTAGTCGAGCATTTCCTCCAAATGCCGGAGGATGTGTGGTTGGAATTCGCCCGTGAAGATGCGCCGACGCGCTTGCTCCGCCCCGTCGAGAAATGTCCGCGGATCACGTTGCTTCTGCCGAACCCACCAGACCCCGCTTCGCACAAGGTAGTCATAGAACACGTCAGAACCGATGTAGAACGAATCATGTTCCTCAAGAAGATTCGCTAACCTGTCTCCAGCTTTTCGGAGAATTGACCGGGCCAGTATCATCCCAACCGTCTTGCCGCCGACCAGTCCCGTGCCGATCATGCGCTTGCGCACGTCCAGTATGTCCCTCAAGGTCAGGTAACGCCCGATAAGTCGCTGCATGCCCGAGTCGCGGGAGATGACCATCTTGACCAGCGTGTCGTAGACTTCCTTGCCGCGACCTGGAAGATCGGGTCGGTAATCGCCTGACTGCAGCAGCTCGCGAGCACGGAGGAAACCCGTTTCCCAAAACCCGACGCTGCCGTCCGACGCAAGGCCAGACCACCGCGCGGATGTCAGGATTTCTGAGATAACCGCGCTAGCGGTGACAGTCTTGAACTCGTCGCCGTGCCAGACATGGAGCATGTTCATGGTAGGCGAATAGCGGTGCTGGACTTTGACAGGGCGCACAAACATCTCGCTTTTGTGGCGGTACGTATCAAGGAACAGCCGCGTGGTTTCCTGGATGGGCCCCAGTGCGTGGGATGTGTGGTAGTTCCGGAACAATGCGAAGTATGTGATCGTCTCGAGATCGAATAGGTATGGACATGTCAGCATGAAGAAGTCGGCCAGCATCTGGTCTGAACACCAATCCACCGCTAGCCGCGACAGACAATCGAAGACATAGAATGCCCCAATCCCCGTTTTCTCGATAACGGCGTGGATTCTGGCCACGAAGTTCTCGAAACCCTCCTCAGGGTCGAGTTCGTGCACCTCGGCGCCACTGTCCACCGACAGAAGCGGCTCGTGGCGCGCGAAACGGAAATAAACGAGTTTCTTGCCGTTGGCCAGGGCTGCGCGACAGTAGGGTGTGACCAAGGCCTGGTACTCTTCAACCCCGTCAATCTGCCAGACGATGTTGTCGCCGGGGAGAAGGCCCTTAAGGACGCGGTCGAGGCCAACCAGACCCGTAGTCAGCGTCGGATCAGGCATGTTTGTTCATTGGCTCCTGTTCAGATACGCCATTACGTTTCGAGCCGTCTGCATCCCGTCGGAGATCGCGTGGACGACCAGCGATGGTCCCCTCTGCATGTCACCAGCCACAAAGACACCTTTCACGTTTGTCATGTGGCGTTCGTCGCGTTGGATGAAACCGCGCCTGTCCTTCGCCACACCGAGTTCCTCAACAATCGCCGTCTGGCCGGGACCGACAAAGCCCATGGCCAGCAGAACCAAGCCGGCGTCGATTGTGAAATCCGAGCCTGGAACAACCCGTGGGCGGCGTTGTTCGCCACGGTCTCCGGCCACCCACTCGACTTCCGCGCATTGCACTTGCTTGACCCAGCCGTGTTCGCCGGTAAAGGCGGTCGTGTTGACGCACCAGCGGCGGATGGCGCCTTCCTTGTGACTGGTTGAATCGCGCCTCATGAGCGGCCACTGGGGCCAAGGCGTAGATGCCGAGCGAGTGGGGGGCGCTTCAGCCAGAATCTCAAGCTGGACAACCCGGAGTGCCCCCTGGCGCAAACAGGTGCCGATGCAATCAGAGCCCGTGTCACCCCCGCCAATCACAACGACGTTCTTGCCTGACGCACTCAGGCGTGCTTCGCCTTTGACTGATTCGCCACTGTTAAGCCTGTTCTGCTGAGCCAGGAAGTCCATGGCGAAATGAATGCCCCCCAGATCACGCCCTGGAACTCCGAGGTCGCGTGGGATGCCAGCGCCCGTGGCAAGTACTATGGCCTGGAATCGGTCGTGCAGGAAATGGTAAGAAATGTCACTGCCGACATTTACGGCGCACTCGAAGACAATGCCCTCCTGTGTCATCAGGTTTAGGCGCTGATCAAGTACCCACTTCTCGAGCTTGAAATCGGGGATGCCATATCTTAGCAAGCCGCCTGGGCGCGCATTCTTTTCATAGACTGTTACATGGAAACCGGCGTGATTGAGGACGCAGGCGGCGGCCAGGCCTGCCGGGCCCGATCCGATAACCGCCACGTGCGTTGACCCGCGAACGTGAGGCGGCTCGGCCTTGACATAGCCGCGCTGAAATCCCTGCTCGATGATCGCCAACTCGATCTTGCATATGTTGACCGGCGGGCGGATCAGACCCAACACACAAGCGCCCTCGCAGGGGGCCGGGCAGACTCGCCCGGTGAACTCCGGGAAGCAGTTCGTGTGTACCAGGATGTCTAATGCGTCTTTCCAGCGCCCATAGTAAACGTGTTCGTTGAATTCAGGGATGACATTGCACAGTGAGCATCCGCTCGCGGCCGCGTGGCAAAACGGTATGCCGCAATCCATGCAACGCGCGGCCTGCACACAAATCTCGTCCTCGGTCAACGGCACGTCCACCCACTTGAAGTCCTTCAACCGCTCGGCAACGGATCGATACGTCACGTCCTTGCGATCGTGCTCCAGAAATCCTAGTTCCTTGCTCATGGCCGTCTTAAAATGATCGAGTTCCAGAATTCAGTACTCATCAGAGCATTGAACCGAGCGGTAGGGACGCGTTCCATCGCGTCCCCGTTTGTCGGATGAAATCAGGGACCGAGTGGAATCGGTCCCTACCGGTTCATGGGCCCTTCCGGCCGGTAGGGACGCGTTCCACCGCGTCCCCGTTTGTCGGGCGAAATCAGGGACCGAGTGGAATCGGTCCCTACCTTGGTTCATGGGGAGCAGTGTTTCTCCTTTAGAACGCATTGGGCCCATGAACCTTGCGGTCTGGTCCACAACGAAGCCGCCTGAAGGCGGAACTCTGACCGGTCGCGAGCCGGACAACGCCGCGGACCATGCAGAGCGGCC
>JAXDCU010000293.1:0-3235 GCA_034677645.1 Verrucomicrobiia bacterium | reverse complement strand
CCTTACGCGTTGGCGGATTACAACGCTGGGCGAGGCAACGTGCTGAAGTGGGCCGAAGGGGTGGCGGCCACCAACAGCGCCACTTTTGTCAATCGCATCGGATTCCCGGGAACACGCGCCTATGTTATGGCGGTCATTCAGCGGCGAGAACATTACCGTCGCGATTTTCCCCGCGTCGCCACACCGAACCGCTGAGCAAGGCAACCATCGTGGCTCGCGCGACAGTGACGGTTTGAGGAGTGGCAATCCGCCCGCGGGCGAACTCGCAGGACCCCTATTGGACTCTGACGTCCAGACAGACCAGGCTCTTTCCGCTTCTGCAATAAAGCCGGCCGTTGGACAGAACCGGCGTGACCCAAGTGTCTTTGCCTTCGAGCACTTGCAGTCCGGAGATTTCCTTGCAGCCAGCCGGTGTTAGCTCCGCGGTTGCGACGCGGCCTTTGTCGCTGAAGACGATGAATTTGTCGCCGGCCAGGACCAACGAGCCCTTGCCGTACTTCGTTTCCTCCCACTTAGCTTCGCCTGTTTCGAAATCGATGCATCGGAGCGTGTTCTCGTCGAAACCATAGAGGTGGCCCGCGCGCGGAATGCAGGTGGCGACGTGATTGCGCATCTTCTTATTCTCGTACACGACTTTGGGCGTGCCGTCGCTGAGTTTGAGTAAGGCGCAGCCCTTGTTATACCCGGAAGAGATGAACACCTTGTCTCCCACGACGATCGGCGTGGCTGCGTTTACATCCCAACTGGTTTTCCACGGATGCCGCCAGAGTTCCGAGCCATTTTTTGGGTCGTGTCCGACGATAGCCGCGGCGTTGAAGACGGCCAGGCATCGTCTGTTTTTGTGGTCATAGGCCACAATCGACGAGTACGCGACGGGATCGTTGCCAGCTCTCCAAAGCTCTTTGCCTTCCTTTTTGTCGAACGCGACGACTGAGGCTCCGGGCCCGCCCACTTCCGTGATGACCATCTCCTTCTCGATCAAGGGCGAGCCAGCGTAGCCCCACCTGGGCTCCTTTGCGTTGTAGTCCTTGGCGAATTCCTTGGACCAAATCACCTTGCCGGATGCCGCGTCGAGGCAGAAGAAATGGCCATGCCGACTGAGCGTGTACACGCGATCGCCATCCACGGTTGGCGTGCAGCGCGGTCCGTGATATCCGTTCGGGTCCTTGGCGGAGCATGGGTAATCGTGTTTCCAGACTTCGCGGCCGGTCTCGGCATCCAGGCAGTAAACTGAATCGGTGTCATCGGTGTTGCCGAGCGTGTAGAGGCGGCTCCGGCTGACTGACATTGAGGAGATGCCGATGCCGACCTCGGCTTGCCACGACTGTTTTGGGCCATCGTTTGGCCACTGGCTAAGCCACTCAGTCTCGGAGGAGATTCCGTCTCGATTGGGGCCGCGCCACTGTGGCCAGTCGGCTGCTTTGGCGTGCGAGGCTGCTGTGCAGCAAAGCAGGATGATTGTGTATTTGAAGAATCTGATCGTTGGCACGGTTCCATTCATTTTGTTATTGGGCGTTGTTTGTTGTCTATGCAATGGAGCGGTACAGGTATGGCAACAACGGAGTTGTGTCAAGGGCTTGGATTGGGGTCACATCTAAACATTTGACATTTGGCTGGATCGGGGATCGCGTGTTGCCGTTTGGCGTTCGAAAGGCGGTAGCGTGTCAGAGTGGTTCGCTTGGAGATTCAGTTGGTGTTGAGATCGTGGGACAGGGCGAACATTAAGATTGCCGAGGCAGTGCCATCCATGGTCGGTTCGTTAGACGAGTAGTCCTTCCAGTCGTCGTGATAGACAGCGAGTGTGTCCTGGAAGGCCGCAAGCGGGTCTGGCTCGGTGATGGAGACGCCTCTGAGCGATTTGAAGATATGCTCATAGACCGGTCCGTCCACGAGACCGCCTCGCGCTGTACGGCCGGTGAGTCTGAAAGTCATCATATGAGTGTCTTTCGGAAACACGCTACCGATTTCGGTGAACATCGTGTAGCCCCATGGATTGCGGCCAAGCAGCCAATCGCGCTGCCGGGTGGCGAAGGCATGGTAGCGCATGTCGCCGGTCATGCGCTCGTAAAGGAGGCACTGAGTAACGAGGGCGACGACGAGATTATTTGAGCACCAGATGAAAGGCACTCCGATGCGAAATGGGTTCCTCTCACCCATGCGAACGCATCGTTCGATACCATTGCGGTAATAGCCGGCCAGAGCCTTTTTGGAATCGCGGTCCACCAGGTTGTAGAGCCGGAAATGGGAGATGTTCATGAACGGGTAACACTCGTAATGTTTTGTTTGTTCCTTGCCCATCCACCCTTCGTCCGCTGCGATTCTGGAGTAGTGCTTGGCTTCGTCGAGGTAACGGGTCTGGCGCGTGGCGCGGAACAACTCGGCGGCGCCCCATTCCATGTCATCGGCCCAACTGCATTCCTCGTAGCGGTAAGGCGCCTTGTAGGAATTGCCTTGCTGCACACCCTCCATAGCGCGTCCGAGCTCATAGACTTCCTTGCCAGCCTGGAGGCAGCGTTGTGCGAAGGCGGCGTGGGGCGGGTTAGTACTCCAAATCTGGCGGGCCAACGCCATCGCCGCCGCGTATCGTCCGGCGATGTTAGCCAAGCCAGTGGAATCACTTTTGTGTTGCTGAAGTCCTTGCGGCTTGCCGTCGGCGCCATATACGACGCGGTAGCTGCCCTTGCCCCAGCCGTAGTCGGCCGCCTCGTTTTGCGGGAGGCGCTGGCCGTAATGATCGCGATCGTCAGCGACCTGGTGGTAGAGCTGGTTGTGGGCGGGATGGAGTTTGAGCATCCAGTCCAATCCCCAGCGTGCTTCGTCAAGCAAGTCTGGGATGCCATTTGGGCTTGGGTGTCCGAGGGCGTCGAATCGATCCGGGGAATGTGTTTCGCGAACACCTAGGCCGCGTCCATCGGGGCTGCCGAGTTGGTAGGCGAGTAGCATTTGGGCGGTGGCATTGGCGGAAGTGATGAGATATTTGAGGAGGTCCGCTGCGTCGTGCCAGCCGCCGCAGGTGTCGAGATAAGTGCCGTTTGTCAGCGGTCCGTAAGCCGTGCGACCGTCGAACTGATGGCAGTTTGTTCCCAACCATGGGTTGTAGCCGCAGCGTTGTTGGCGCATGAAATCGAGCAGTTCATCAGGCAGGCTGCGATATGTCGCAGCGCTGACCGCGAACGGCAGCGACTGGGCTTCGCCGACGCGGAGGGCGTAGCGGCCTGGCTTGTTGAATTTGGAG
>JAXDCU010000292.1:0-6357 GCA_034677645.1 Verrucomicrobiia bacterium | reverse complement strand
GGAACCGCCCGCAGAGAATGAACCTGATGGATTTGATATCGATTCGACGATGGCCCGCGATGCTCGCCGTGCTCGCCGCGCTGTGGCCAGAAGGTGCGGACGCATCTTCGCCGGGAACGCTGGAGCCGACCGCTGCAAGTCGCCCCCTCCTCGCGCCCCCCTCAGGCCGGGTTGTTCACGGCATGGGCCAGTGGGAGCAGTACAATGTCAGACTGCTTGCCCGGCTGCCTGACGCCGTGCGTCCTGCAGCACAGCTTCTGTTTGTGGACATCGGAGACACACCGCGGGGCTGGCGCCCCCAGGGCGTCTCTGCCCGCTTGGAGGCCCTTGCGCGTGACGGTTTCATTCCCGTGCTTGACATCGGCCTGCGGGGCAACCAGCCCTCGCCGACGGAGCTCAAGCAACTCGCCGATCCGCTGTTCGGCGTCGATCACGACGTCGCAGCCACGACTCGCTATGATGGCCGCCTCAGGGACCTTGCCACGACGATCCGTGACTTCGGGCGCCCGACGCTGGTGCGCATCGGCGGCGAGTTCAACGGCTGGTGGAACGGTTACCACCCGTACGCGTATCCGAAGGCGTTCCGCAAGATTGTCGATCTGTTCAGAACCGCCAGCGTCCGGAATGCCACCTTCTGCTGGTGCTACGAGCCGGCTGCCCCAGGGGACTTCGCAGAAACGAACGCCCTGAGCGAAGCCAAGTGGTATCCCGGCGGGGAGGTGGTGGATTGGTTCGGGATCGACTGGTTCAATGCGGAGGACTTCAGCGGCCCGCTTACCGGCCGGAATGGGCTGAGTGCGCACGGGCGCACCCGCAAGTTCCTGGACATGGCGGTGGCGGCGGGCAAACCGGTGATCATCGCCGAGAGTGGGCCTTGCCGGTATGATCTCGCGGATGCCGCCCAAGCGGACGCCGCTTGGCGCGAATGGTTCGGGCCGTATTTCCGGATGATTGACGAACGCCCCGAGATCCAGTGGTTTCACCTGATCAGCTACGACTGGACGCGCGCGGGCTACTCTGCCCAGAGCGGCTGGAAGAACAACGACCTGACGGCGGACCCGAGGCTGCTGGGGCGGCTGCTCGAGCAACTGGGGAAACCGCGCTACCTGCATGCGTCCGAGAAGGAGAAACTAACCGGCTACCCGCAAACGACCCACGGCGGGGCAAGGTCAGTGAATCTAAGTTCCTCTGCGCCCAGTCCAGAAACTGTCCCAGCCGGCCGCGGTCGTGCCGGCGACACCAAGGAGCGCCAAGCTGCGCTGGCCAAATGGGATGATGCATCCCGTCACCGGCCGCAGACCGGACCCGGGGGCACGGCTTGGGATTCCCAATACCGCTCTTTCATCCAGACGGACGAGAGTGCCGTCTCGAAAGGTTTACCCACCCACGCCGGAGCCGCTCAGGCAATTCTCGCCGATGCCGCGAGGTCACCCCAAAATTGGCTTCAGCACCTGGGTTGGGTCTTGTTTATCAAGCATTTCTCTCAGGCCTATCGGCCCGCGTCCGCGACAGCCGACCTGAAGCAGCTCTATGAAGATCTGATCGACCAGCAGGCGGGGAGTACACTGGGGACTACCTTGCTCCCCTTCGAAGGCGAAGCGCGGCTGACCATCCATCGCAACGTCGTCTATGGTCGTACCCATCCTGAGATGCAACGACTTGACGCCTACCTCGTGAAGTCGGACCAACGCACGCCCGTGGTGATTGAGATTCATGGTGGCGGGTGGCGTCGTGGAGCCAAAAGCCAGTTCGTGTATCCAGGCGACCTGATCGGTGCGATCCTGCGTGCTGGCGTTTCCGTGATCTCGATCGACTACCGACTCAGCCCAAACCACACCATGCCGGCGCCAATGCAGGATGTCGTTCGAGCAGTCCAGTTCGTACGTTCCAAGGCTGGCGAATGGCAGCTTGACCCCGATCGCATCGCTGCGCTGGGCGGATCGGCGGGAGCGCATCTGGCCGCGTGGGTCGCGTTGCACGGCGACCTCACCAAGCCGGACAGCCTCGATGCGGTGGAACGGTTCTCCAGTCGGTTGACCTGTTTCGTGGTGCTGTCCGGACCGATGGACCTGACCCGGGTGCGCCCGACCGAATTGGCCCGCCAATCTCTGCGGGGCCAGGACTTCGCCCAGGCCTTCACGGCGGCCTTTGGCTGCACGGCGGAGCAGTTCGAGCAAGATCCTGAGATACGGCAACGCTTGCGCGAGGCTTCGCCGCTGTTCCTGGTCACGGCCGACGACCCGCCGGCTTTCGTCATGGGGGCGTGGGGAGAAGACCTAGCGGTGTTGCGGGACCCGCCCGTGCCGGCTGTGATCAACGATCCTCATTGCGTCTGGCACGGCGTGCTGCTGGCTGAGGCGATGCGCAAGGTCAACGTGCCGGTGGTCGTGCGGTTGGGGCCCGAGGTCGGACGAGACCCGACTGCGGACACGACTGCCGTCGTCAGTTTCCTGCGGGAGCGAATCGGCAGCCACATCCCGCCCCTTGGTCCTTGACCGGTCGATGAGTAGAGCCGTTCCTCTCGTTGTGAAGCTCCGGAATGCCTGGCTGGCTGTGTTGCTGTGGTGCGCGTCGCTTGGTGTGATGGCTGCCGATCAAGAGGCCACGAGCCTCTTCTATGACCCCGAGGT
The DNA here is from genome assembly GCA_034677645.1 of Verrucomicrobiia bacterium. Classification (GTDB taxonomy): domain Bacteria; phylum Verrucomicrobiota; class Verrucomicrobiia; order Limisphaerales; family J093; genus JAAYVR01. The sequence continues at coordinate 3,727 of JAXDCU010000292.1, read as the reverse complement.
CGTTCAAACGATCCGCCTTGAGATCCAGCCTGAGGACTTGGATCGGCTACAGCGCGCGCTGCCGGAGCGTATCTACGTCCCAGGCACATTCCGCTGGAACGATGTGGCGCTTTATCCGGTGGGGGTCCGATACAAAGGCAACAGCTCCTCTCATCCCGACTCCGCGCACAAGCGTTCCTTCCTGATTGACTTTGCGGAGTATAAGAAGGGGCAACGGTTTCTCGGGTTGCGACATGTGGCATTGGACAACGGTATCCAGTTCGGCGGCCTCTTCAGTGAGCGGCTGATCACGGATGTACTCCGCGAACTGGGCGTGAAGGCCTCACGATGCAACTATGCCCGCGTCTTCCTGAACGGGAAACCGGTGGGTGTCTACGTAAACGTAGAGCGGATCGACCGTTCGTTCCTGGAAACCCATTTCCCCTCCGCCAGCGGACCTCTCTTCAAGGTGGACGAAGGCGGTCCGGGCGCCGATTTGCGGTATCAAGGCCGTGACCCGGCCTTGTATCGGAAAGCCTTCGAGTTGCACGCGGGCGATGAGGCGGAGGGTTTCCGAGCGCTGGTGGAGTTCACCCGCGCGATCGACCCGTCGGCGGGCGATCCCAAGAAGTTGAGCCAGGTCCTCGACCTCGATGCCTTTGTCAAGACGACGGTGGTCATGCTCCTGGCCGGTGCGTTCGATCAGTACACGGGTTGGGGACCGCACAATTACTACTTGTACCTGAATCCCGCTGATCGCCGCTGGACGTATGTTCCCTGGGACCTGGACGTCGGGTTCGCGGACCACGCCTTTGGCCGCATCCCAGTCCTCGAAGGTTGGCACGCCGCCTGGCCGGCCCCGGTGCCGGGCCGTCCCTTGATGGAACGGTTGGTCTCCGATCCGGTCCTGCTCGAGCACTACCGTGAACTGGCGCGGGTCATATTGGAGAAATGGTACCGACCGGAGGTGCTCATGCCCAAACTCCGGAGGCTTCACGAGCAACTCCGGCCGGCGTTGCAGGAGGACCCGTACCCGCAGCGTCGGGCGACGGTACCTTCCGACTCCGGGATGGAGGACGTCCTGGCATCCATGGAGAAGTTCATTCGCGATCGCTATGCGCTTGCTCGGGCGCAACTCGACGCTCCCGGAGACCGGCCTACCCCCCAACCGATATCCTCGGGGCCAGACCACGAGGGCCCCAGGCCCGGTCCTCCCTCGCCGGATGCGCCGACTGATCTGCGAGCGGTGCGGGTCAGTGCGGCCGGGGTCGAACTCGAGTGGGTGGATCACGCCCAGGGCGAGATGGCTTTCATCGTCCAGCGATGTACCGGGGCGCAATGTACGGATTTCGTGAACGCGATCGGACAGGGCGGTGAAGACCTGACCAACGCCACGGACCCGGATGTGCAGCCCGGGCTGACCTACCGCTATCGAGTGTACGCGGTGCGACCAACGCCCCAGGGACCCCGAGGCACCGGTGTGTCCAACTTGGAAACCGTCACCATCCCTGGAAACGCCGCTGGGCTGCGATGATCCCGCCGATTCATGGACAGCGCGACCAGCCCCAAGCCGTTGGAGCTGACTATGCGACGCCTCCGGAGCAGCGTCACATCGCAGCGCAGATCACGAGACAATCCGCGACCTTGGGTTACGGTTCGGGCGTTGGGTCGAACCGATCAGAGTCTGCGAACGCGCAGCCTCACCGCGGCACGATGCCGTAGGGCCAAAGGAATAGCAGCGCGGACGCCGACAACAAGACAGCTCCGAGTGGCGCTAATCGCCGCAGTCGGACGCTCCACTTTGACTGCGACAAACGACTCGTTGGCCTGACCAACCCCTGGGCTCCGAAACCAGCGGTTAAGGCAGAGAAACCCAGTCCGGAGACGCCGAAGAGACCCACCGCCACCTGACAAAACACAACGTAGCCAGCGGAGACCTGGGCCTTCTTGATGTCCTCTGGCGGGTACTTCGCGCAGTGAACACGTCCATCAGGAGCCGTCGTAGTCCCGTGCAGGCACTCGAGGCATTCGCACGCGTGGGGGACGTAGTAATAGTCATCCATGTCCTTGACTGCCCAGATCAGCCCCATCGCAAACAAGCCGAACAGGCTGCCAACCCCCAGATAGACCAGACTCTTTAGCCGGCGTTTCCAGGAGTTCGCGGGGGGTTCAGTTCGCGTGGTCATGTCTCAAGCCTTGGACTTGGTGTTCCCCGACGGCGTTCAGTGTTGAGTGTCCGGTCCGGGATTCGAGCGGGCACGCCAGGCAAAACCTCGAGGGTTTTCCTCGCCGTCGTGCGTACGGGGACGCTTCTCCTGTCGAGGACAAGTCCCTTCGACTACGCGCAAGGCCAACCGAATGCGGGAGTCCGCACGATTGCCGTCGGCTCCGCTCATCGCTGGATCATCCTCCAATCAGTTCGCTCCCTTGACCCTGTAGACCGACCGTTCTAAGAAACCACCCCGTCGAGTGTCATTCTGGATATGCGACTGTTCGGTTTGCTCGCTGCCATTGTGTGCATTACGGCCTGGCTTCGTGGACAGGGAACCTTGGCGGGCTCGCCACCAGACCCGGAGCGCATCTTAGCCAGCTTGATCTCGACCAACCGCCCCTGGCTCGAGAATACGCCTCCCTCGGGCGGGTCGCTCGCCTACACGTTCCACCTGACCGGCTCGGAAGCGAGGAAACTCGCCGACATTGACCTCACCAAGGCGTCACGAACGCAGCGGCAAGGCGTCGCCTGGACCTCTGTGCTTCACCACCTGAGCCGCCCCGGCGCCAAGGTGGCCAGCCTGACGAACGAAGGCGACACGCTACGCCTCGCTCTCGATTTTTCGCCCGAGGTCGGCGTCGCGTGTGGAAACGGCATCCAAAACAGTTTTCGGGGCTACTTCAGCCGGAAGATCAGCCACGCCGAGATCGTCGCCGACGCTGCCACACTCCTGCCCCGAAGCGTTCAGTACGAAACCGTGACGGAGAGTTACAGCGAGTATGTCGCCAGGCGCGACGGCGTGCGCGTGCCGCTCAAGATCTCCGTCGAGACCGGCGACATGAGGTTTGACTGGGATTTCCGTGTCCACGACGGCGGACTCTGGCTCTTGGACAGCGCCAGTGCAGGCGGGTCCCGCGTGGCGTGGATCACGGATGTTTGTCTGGACGGTGCCCACCCCGCCGCAGTAATCGCCAGTCCTCAGGCGGTTCAGGCCGCTTCCGCTCGGGACGCGGCCGCTGCCCGCCTGCGAGCCGTGCTTGCCACCAACCGACATTGGCTGGCCCCCCCGATCACCAACCGCCTCGGAATGGCCTATGAATATCGACAGGAACCGCCCCATCGGGAGCACGTATACTTTGACCCGGAGGGTCACGTGCTGGTCCAACTGGCTTCGTCGAAGGAGAAACCTGATCAGGTCACTCGGCAGGTGTTGTGGTTGGCGAGCGGCCGTAAGGTCCAGGCACAGCCAGGCGATCCCTATGCCCAGCTCGAACCATGCACATCACCCCTGTCGACCGAAAAACCACCTGAACGCCGCCTGCTGAACCTCTTCTTCGGATTGGGCATTGATTGCGCCGTCTTCGCCGTGAGTCGGAATCCAGAGGCTTTCGCCGCGCGGCGGCTGGTTTTCGACGCCGCATCGGGCCAGGACATTCTCGGACTGGAGGCGGTCGAGGATGCGCGGCTGTTCACCGGTACCATGCTCTATTTCACCTCGAACGCCTACATGCACGACGTCCGCTATACGCGATCGGA
>JAXDCU010000291.1:0-4627 GCA_034677645.1 Verrucomicrobiia bacterium | reverse complement strand
CCGCGACTGCTTGGGACTCGCGAACGGGCTAGCACATGGCATCCTTTGGTCGTCAACCCGTGCTCGGCGATCTTGAGACGGAGCGCGGCTTCGTTCCGCCAGTTCCAGATATACACACGGGCTTTGCTCGTGTAGTGGCGCGGTAAACGACCAGGACTTCGGAGCCGTCCGTGGTTGTTCGGCATCGACATCGAAATGACGCGCTTGCCCAGTGCCGCCGCGAGCGCGCTCTCCCCAATCAACCCCGGCCTGAGGATTCGCGGTGGCTTGGCAGTCAGGTCCAGGACCGTTGACTCGATCCCGATGGCGCAGGGGCCTCCGTCAAGTATGAGCTGGACACGGTGGCCCAGGCCGCGGCGCACATGCTCAGCCGTTGTGGCCGAGAGACGGTTCGAGACGTTCGCGCTCGGGGCAGCCAGCGGAAAACCGCAGGACTCTATTACGGCTTCGATTACCGGATGACTTGGCCACCGAACGCCAACGGTGTCTCCCCCGGCGGTGATAATATCGGGAATACACGGGGCTCTGCGTAATACAAGCGTGAGAGGGCCGGGCCAGAAGACGCGGGCGAGCCGGTCCGCCGCCTTTGGCCAATCGCGGACGCACTGTCGTGCCATGTCTATGCTCGATATGTGGACTATGACCGGGTTGTGGGACGGACGACCCTTGGCGGCGAATATGCGACTTACCGCGCGAGCATCGAGGGCGTTGGCTGCCAACCCATAGACGGTTTCGGTGGGGAGGGCCACCAGATCTCCCGCACGTAGCAGTTCCGTCGCCCGTCGCACCGCTGCGTCGAGCAACGCCGGCGTGTGCGTTGGGGCTACTTGAGCGTCACGCATGTCGTTTTGGCGGTGAATCCCATCGCCTGAAAGCACCCTATTCGAATATCAGGTCGCGGCTCAAGCTCTTGATCCGGCGCCACACCGCATGCAAGGAGGGTAGATGCGGACTTCGCGCGGGGGCCGGGTATCAGTATGAATGAGCTGTTGCTGGACAGCGTTGCAAACTGTAGTTTTCAGTCGTGCTTGATCGACTTGCAAAACAACTCCATGACAACGTTGATCTTACTGGTGAACAGGTCCGCGTAGCTGCTGCCGAGCTAGTAAGGGAATCCGTTGTGGCGGAAACTAAGGCATCCTTTCTGGTCGCCCTGTCCCAGAAAGGCGAAACACCTGAAGAAATCGCTGAGTTTGCCCGTGTTTTGCGAGGCATGTCGGTAGAACCGCCGCTTGATGCCGCAACTCGATCCCGAGAAATCCTCGACGTTGTGGGAACAGGGGGCGATTGCGCGACCACATTCAACATTTCGACGACCAGTGCGATACTAGCGGCGGCCGGCGGCGTGACGGTCGCAAAGCACGGCAATCGAGCAGTGACATCCCAGACCGGCAGCGCCGATGTTCTTGAAGCCCTGGGGGTGCCGATAGACATGCCGCCTCACAAGGCGGCGCGAATGCTGGCCAAGGTCGGTTTCGCGTTCTTCTTCGCACCGCTGTATCATCCTGCCTTCAAGCATGTCGGTCCGGCTCGTCGCCTTTGCGCCGAGCGCGGGCAGCGGACGCTTTTTAACTTCCTGGGTCCTCTGTTGAATCCGGCTAGACCGACCGCGCAACTTATGGGTGTGCCCAGGCCCGACATGTGCGAGCCGCTCGCGCGTGTGCTGCAGTCGCTTGGCGTGCGGCGAGGAATGGTTGTGTGCGGTCGGGCTGACGGCGGCGATGGCTGTTCGTGTTCGTGTTCGGGAGCGGGCGAGCGTGCCAAAAGCATCTGGATGGACGAGCTATCGACTCTGGGGCCGACTGTGATTGGGGAGTTCTACCAAGAACACGGCGTTCACGTGTCCGAGCTCAAGTCAGACTTGTTTCCCGCGCAAGCGGCGGTCCTGGCTGATCTGCGGGGCGGCAATCAGGAGGGGAACGCACTAATCGCGAGACGTCTGTTGGCGGGCGAGGACCGAGGACCAAAACGGGACGCGCTGCTGTTGAACGCAGGGGCTGCTCTGTTTCTGGCTGGCCGGGCGCGGACCATTGCTGAGGGCTGGGAAGAAGCTGGTTCGCTGATCGATCGTGGCGTGGCACGGTCGAAGCTGGCCGAAATCACCAGCGGGGTCAGTTCCTGACTTTGTCAACCTCGAGCCCGCTTGTTTCGCGCCCTGATTGATCAGCGAAGCCGATGTATCCTAAAGGTTCAGCTACAGGGCTAGCATGTGACAAGGTCAGGAACCGACCCCTTGCTTATCGGAGAATTCTCTTGCGTGCCCTGAGCACGGGTGGTAGGAAACCTCGCGCACGCGCAGTGCGCGTGCGAGTGAGAAATCAGACGTGCCTAGTTAGTAGTAGTTAGTAGTTAGAGGGCACGCGCCGCACGGCGCTAGAACGACGAGCACATTAACAACACCAATGCACTCGGAGTCATGGTCTTCCGCCGACAATACCACGGCTTTTGTTTCGCCGACCGACTGGTGGCGTCAGTGCGTTGGCGGAGGGATAGTCCGATGAGGGCGGGGCAAGTGTTATGGACCAGCTTGGTCGTTCTTGCCAGTGCCAGCGCATGGGCCCAGGAAGAGAAAGTGGGGGTGGGCTTCGACAAAGCGCAATATGTCTCCGTCCTGGGCGAGTCGATTCCGGTTCGTGTCGAGCTTAAGTCGACTTTGCCCGTCGGTTTGTTCAGCTATGGCCTAAGGCTGGTGTATGACCCACAGATGGGAGGCGTCACGGATGTCACGAGAATCTCCGTTCCTCCCGAGTTGGACTTCAACGGTGTGATGGGGCCAGGCACACAGAAGGAGGTCGGTAACGGTTTTGCCGCGGTGAAGGGTACGATCGATTTTTTTGTCGATCCCGCGCCTTTCTACATGGGGACCCTGCTGGCGATATTCGATGTCAAGTGCCCCCAGATGGGTGACTATCTACTGGCGCTTGAGTTGTATCGGACTCTGGGGCCGGCTGAGTCTGTTTTCGTTCTTGAGGACGGGTCGGTGCTGGACGATTTGATCGTGTGGGGGGTGGCGACAATATCGGTGATACCGGAGACGGAGACGGTTTTCTTGGTGGCGGTTGGGATGGGCTGCATTTGGATGGTCAGGCGCCGTTGAGGGAGAGGGAACGTGGGACGCATCGCCATAGCAAGGAACACGCGAGCGTTGCATCGGCTCGAATCGCTCGAGCCGAGAGTCTTGCTTTCGGGCGAAGCCGTCCTGTCATGCACCGACGCTCATGCTGGTCTGGTGGCCGGAGGAAGCCCCGATGCGGCGACGGTTGAACTCACCGAGGGAGTGTTGGCTGAATGGCCCGGGGGACTCGATCCGGCGACACCGCTCGACCTCTTCGCTGGCACTGAGGAAGAACAGCAGAGTGAAATTGGCGAACCAGCACCCGGTGTAGCGGATTTGGCTGTGGAGCAATCTTGCACGGTCGAATCGGTATCTGGTCCGGTGCCAATTGAGGCGGTCGATAGCGCAGAGGACGCTGACGCTTGTGCCACAACAGGTGTGTCCGGGCTCGACTCGGGCAGTTTTGTAGAGACTTATCTGACGGACGTGTTGATTTCCGCGAACGGCCCCCCAAGCATCACCACTGTAGATACTTATTCTGCTTTGGAGAATTCTGCCACGGAGCATCCCTCGACAGGCGCGAATCCGGCGTTAGGGCATCAGGTGTCGCTGATGGGGGCTGGCGGGCCGGTGGATTTGGTAGTATCCGTCGACACGAGTTGGGTTGAGGGTGTTTATTCTTTCGCGAATCTCAGCGTGGTGGATGGCGCTACGCTGACTGTGGCGGGGGGATCGACCGTCGAAGTGGAGGGGACGCTTAGCCTGTCTGGCAACTCGACGTTGCTCTGCCAGGGGAAGAACACGTCGGCAACCGTCGATGGGCAATGGGCCGGTGTGGGAGTGACCCTGAACGCAAAGGAATTGGTGATCGAGGCCGAGTCACGCGTTTCGGCGGATGGTCAGGGGTATGTTGGCGGGGAAGCGGGGTCCTACGGCGCATACGGTCGCGGACCGGGTGGGGGGCCGGCCCACGCGGGCGGAGGCAGCGGCGGCAGCTACGGCGGGTTTGGTGGGGCGGTAGCTGGGCAGGCAGCCACGTACGGCTCCAGTGATACTCCGTCGGACCTTGGATCGGGTGGTGGAGATAACAGCGACAACAATCCCGGCGGCCGTGGCGGGAACGGTGGAGGCGCCATCCGTATTCTGGTCACTGAGACGTTGACACTGGACGGCACGATCAGTGCCAACGGCGAAGCAGGTCAGGGCAACGAGCAAGGAGGCGGTTCCGGGGGCTCGATCTGGATTACTACCGGCGCAATCGTCGGGTCCGGGCACGTCCGGGCGGCGGGCGGCGCTGGGCTGGGGAACGGGTCGGGTGGCGGCGGCGGGCGGGTGGCGATCCACTACATTCAAGACCTGGGCTACGCCGGCTTTGCGCAAGTGAACATTCAAGGTGGCACGGGCAATGGGACTGGTGGGATAGGGACTCTGGCGGTATTCGACACTTCCGGGACACTGCCACACCTACGGGTATTCTCGAACTACATCATCCCGGCCGATGCATCGGTGGCGTTCGAGAACGTGACGGTAGAAGCGGGGGGCACACTGACGATCGGCGGCGGATCGACCGTC
>JAXDCU010000290.1:0-7372 GCA_034677645.1 Verrucomicrobiia bacterium | reverse complement strand
TCTTATCGAGGCATCTTATGCCCGGCGCCGGCGGACGTACCACAGAGCGCCAAGACCAAGCACAACTGCGCAGCCGACAGATGAAGGTTCAGGCACAATACAGATCGTATCGACGACGATCTGATCGATCATGGAACCGGTACCGGTCGGCCCGGTAAGAAATATCGTCTCGTTCTCGGGGTTCGGGCTTAGACGCCAAATGGAACGGTCCAAGTACCACGCCCCGCCGACCGGCCCTTTCTCTATCTCCGCTGTCTCAGTCGCTCCTTGTTGTTCGGCATATGGGCTTACGCTAATAATCGGCGCCTGGTTAATATCAAGCCAATAGGTCACCTGGACTTGAATTAGCTTGTACGAGCCCGGATCGACGTAAGGGCTGTTAGGGATGTACAATTCGATTTCACCCTCCCCGATGTCCCACCATCCATATTTGCTACCATAGACAAGTGGCTCAGAATCCCACCAGCCAGAACCCATACTGCTTACCGTGATGTCGGCGCTGGGAGTGCCAAATGGGTTGTTCCAAATGTCCGGTGCCGCCGGATCAGCAGCAGTGGAGAAAGACCACGCCTGCATTGTCGCAGCCGGGTCCAGCCGGTCCCAGGGCGGAGGGAACAAATCGTCGCCGAAACCCGTCAGGACCGTGCCGGTCAGAGCCAGAGTTAGGATTGTAATCGATCGCGATGTTTTCATGTCAGATTCTCCCAATGCACTTGCAGTTCACAAATCACGGCTCTACTAAAGATCATATCTATGAGCGGAACCCAATGTGTTGATGCTAATGAGGACTGCCGGGCGCTGTGAATGCGTGTTTATACGTATTTATGCTGAAAACCTACCCGTAATCTGCCACAGCACACGCCCAGCCGGACTGGAATGTCTTGGGCAGAGGGGGGCGGAGTTTGTGACGGCTGCGACTCCGCACCCCACATGCCCGATGCGGTTACTGTGGATCGCCGACTCTGTACCAGTTGAGCTTCATCACGGTGTAGTCGGACGTGTTTACCGCTCCGTCGCCGGTGATGTCGGCTATCGGACTGGTGCTTAACCAGTACTTCTTCAGTATTGCGTAGTCCTGGACGTTGACCGAGTTGGACCCGGTGAGGTCACCACCACGCAGGTAATGGTCCGTGGCATCGCTCCAGCCCGACGTTCCATCGCCGACGAAGTCCGCGGTGCCCTGGCCGTCAACCAGAGTCAGGTCCAGTTTTTCCCTCAGATTCCAGGCTGCCTTGGCTGAGACGGCAGTCGTGCCCTCAGGGACCTCCGTCAGGGTGTAGCTGGTCTTGCCCAATGCCCAGCCGGTGAGGTTCAGGTCCCAGGTTTTGGCGCTGCTACCGCCGGTGGCCACGAAGGTGACCGTCCGGCTGGCCCCCGTGAAACCTTCCAGTTCCACTTGGCCGGTCACCTGGTTTTTGTTGATGTTGAACGTGTCGCTGTCCGTGGCGGTGTTGTCCGCGCGGTCCGACGCGCTGGTGTTGATCGTGGCGACGCCGTTGGGCGTGGTGGTCAACACCGTCCAAGTATAGTTGAATGTGCCGACAGGGTTCTCGTTCACATACGTGGCGGTTTCGGGTGTGCCCCCGTTCGGTGTCACCGTGACCGTCGGCGGAGCGGTCAAGCCGGACTGGCCGGCACTTGCGGGATCGCTGGCGGTGACCTGAATGTTAACCGTGCCCAGTATCGCGGTGGTTGTGCTACCCAGTGAGACGAGGAGTTCCTGGCTTCTCTGTTGGGCGCTGGCGATATCGAGCAAAGGCGGCGTGCCGTCGATGTAAATATGCGTCGTGTCAACTTTGACTGGGTAGACGGCCATGTAGTTGAGGTCAGTGAGCATTGTCTGCTCGGTGTCCAATGCGCCATCCGGACGGAACACCACCTTGGTCAGACCCTCCGTGCCGGTCGGGGTCAGTGTAATCTTGGCCGTTGTGGCGTCGGCCTGAGTGCCACCGGAGAGGTCCAAGTCGACACCCACGGCAACATCGAGATCGCCATCGGTCTGCCAAACACTCCAGATCAGTTGATCCCAATCGCCGCCGCCGGCGACAACACCGACTTCGCCAGAGCCGGCTTTGAAGTAGGTCGAGCTGAAGTTGAGCATCGCCTGGAGGCCCAAGACGGGTTGCTGCAGGTTGGCCACTTTCAGGTCCACCACGCACGTCTCGGTTGGCTTGATGTAGAAACTGGTCGCCGACGGTTCCAGATAAACCACGTCCGAGCCGCAACTGACCGGCTTGGTTGACCAGGGATCGTAATCGGGAATGTAACCCGAGGGACCTATCACGCGATCGCCCGCGCCGGAGCCGCTGGGGCCCGGACCGACGGGATCGCCCCACCAGTTGTTCTCGGCGTCAATCACCACCGGGTAGTCGTAGTTCCACACACCAACCCGTGCGCTGCCGTTGCCGGTGATCGAGCAGTCATTGATGTGGATATCGCTGACCGTGCCGCCAAAAGCTCCGTAGAAGAATACGCCCGCGCGGCCGTTGCCGCTGATTGTGCAGCAGGTGATGTCCACATCCGAAATAGTTGTGGTACCTTGCGTGCCAAAGAGGAAGCCGTCGTTCGAGTTGTTTCTGAACTCACAATGCTCGAACAACAGGCCCGAGCTTGCGCTGGCCCATTCCCACAGAGACACCCCGAACCCCCCGCCTGGCGAGCCTGTATTGTCGTTCATCCGGACGCCACTGAAGCTGGCGTTGCTGACCTTGCAGAGGTTGACGCCCTTAGACGTGTTTCGGCTGCAACTGCCGCCTTGCATGACGAAGCTGGTCATGGCGGTCGGAGCTTCCAGATCGAGGCCGATGCCGTAGCTCGGATTGCTCCAGCCGTTGTCGTCGAAGTACGAATTCAGGATTTGGATGTCGCCGAGCGTGCCGCGCATACTGCAGCACCACTGCCCCGCATGATGGAGGTTGCAGTCCTCGATCAAGACGCTCGCGTAGGTGTTGCCGGTGCCGTCCAAAAACAAGTTGCGCCCATCCCCCCACGCGATCTCAACGTCTCGAAACACCAGGTTGTAAGTGCGGCTCGTGGCCTCGCCCACTCGAACCGCGAAGCCCGGTCCGCCCGCCGATTCCTTCGTGAAGGTGATGCCTTCGAGAGTGACGTCGATGTTGCCAGCGGTGCCGCGGATTTCGACGCCGTTCTGGGTCGCATTCCGCAGTTCAACGACCGTTTGGCCCGACCCCGCACCCCGAATGGTCAACGACTTGTAGATTTGCAGGTCTGCCCAACTGGCGGCCGTCTCGTTGTAGGTGCCAGCGGCGACAATGACCGCCCCCAAAGCAGGGGCCTGATTGATGCCCTTTTGGATGGTCTTGTACGGATTGCCGGCGCTGCCGTCGCCGGTTGCGTCGTCGCCATTCACGTCGTCCACGTAGATTTCCTTTTGGGCAAGATCGACACGCTCACCGCCGTTTAGCACGCTCATTTCCAGCCAGTCAATGTAGGTGGTTGACGTTTGAACGCTTGAGCCAACACCCAGTTGGATGGACGTGACCAGGGCGCCATCGCCGAAGAGCACCTGCGCCCAGGTGTACTTGGTCTCACCCTCAGTTCGAGCAACGTGGCTGGGCGTGTTCGGATTGTTTAGGGATGCCAGCTCAGTCAGCGAGAACATCGTGCCAGAGAGGCCCTTAGAAGCCGGGGTGCCCAGGTCGTTAAAGTAGGAGTTCCCGCCTTGTCGGTAAACGCGCCAGCACTTGGTGTTGATGTCGCATGTATTGTTGGTCCATGTGTTCACCGGCCAACCGGATTCACTGCCACGCCAGTCCACAAACATGAGGTCCCAGGCCGACTCGCCTGACCGCAACGCAGTAAAGCCTGACTGCGAAGAAGCCCAGAGTGGCGATCGAATGCCAATCTTGGGCACGGCGTATTCGGCTGAGCTTGTCGTGTAGAAGTCATAATCCATAGTGAATCCGTCGGCCCAGGTTGTAGTAGGTGTGCTCGCGGCGAATCCGCTTGGATTGACCTTGCTGATGGTCGACTTGCTATAGCCGCCGCTGACGCTAGTCTTGGTAAGCGCCAGGGCTGCCCGTGCGCCCGGCGCATCCTGAACAAACAAGATTTGTCCGGCAATTGCCGTATCATCGGCAGCCGTTGGGGTCTGGCCCGGCTTGCCGTAGTGAGTGTAAGCGAGGCCGACGAGGTCGACCCCGGCGCTGCTACGAGTATCGTCCGAATACCAGCCATCGTCGCCCAAACCGGAGACGAAGATCGTGCCGGCCGAGGCTGAGCCGGCGATTGCAATGAGCAGGCCGGCCATGAGGAGTGTCTTCTTCATAGTGTGTCTCTCTTTGCTATCGTTCAGAGTGCGGTGTTGTGTCTGCGTTGATCTGTTCCTGCATGATGAAAGTCGCGTCCGCTGAGCGGGGAAAGAGCTCCGTGGGAGCGCGGCCGGGATTGGACCGGCCGCATCCCCAGGTCACATATCGGTTACTGTGGGTCACCTGCCTTGTACCAGTTGAGCTTCATGATGGCATAGTCGAGCGCATTCACTGCGCCACTGCCATCAATGTCGGCAATCGGACTGGTGCTTAGCCAATACTTCTTGAGGATGGCGTAGTCCTGGATGTTGACCGAGTTGGACCCGGTGATGTCGCCACCCAGCAGCTTATCGGCGCCGATGAAGTCCGCCGTAGCCTGGCCGTCAAGCAGCGTAACGGCCAACTTCTGGCGCAGGTTCCAGGCTGCCTTGGCACTGATGCCTGTGGTGCTCTCGGGCACCTCGGTGAGCGTGTAGCTGGCAATGCCGCCAGAGAAGCTCAGTGTCAGGTTCCGGGTCTTGGTGCTGCTGCCACCGGTGGCCACGAAGGTCACTGTACGGCTGGTGCCAGTGAAACTCTCCAGTTCGACTTGGCCTGTTACCTGATTCTTGTTGACACAGATGTCGAAGAAGGACTCGACATAGTTGCCGGCCTTGTCCGTCGCTGTCACCTTGACTTCCCAGGTTCCGTTTGCGGTGGCGGTTCCAACCACCCAGGTGTAGTTGAACATGCCGTCGGGGTCCTCATCGACAAAGGCGGCGTACTCTGTGATTGCGCCGTTAACCAGTTCGACGGTCGGCTCGCCATCCAAACCCGCCAGAGCATCGCTAGCTTCCACTGTGATGTTGACCGTGCCTAGATAAGCGGTGTTGGCGCAGTCCTTCACGTCCACGCCTGTGCCGCCGCCCCAGGGCTGGTCCTGCGCGGCCGTGATTGTCCCAAGTGTTGGCGCTGTGCCGTCTATGTAGATATTCGCCGTGTTCACTTTGACCGGGTAGATGGCGTCGTAGTTGAGGTCTGCGAGCATTGTTTGCTCGGTGTCCAAGGCGCCATCCGGACGGAACACGACTGTTGTCACTCCTTCGGTGCCTGTCGGAGTAAGAGTGACAATCGCGGTCTTGGCGTCGGCCTGTGTGCCACCGCTCAGGGTCAGCTTCACACCAACAGCCACATCGAGATCGCCATCGGTCTGCCAAACACTCCAGATCAGTTGATCCCAATCGCCGCCGCCGGCGACAACACCGACTTCGCCGGAGCCGGCTTTGAAGTAGGTCGAGCTGAAGTTGAGCATCGCCTGGAGGCCCAAGACGGGTTGCTGCAGGTTGGCCACTTTCAGGTCCACCACGCACGTTTCAGTCGGCTTCACATAGAAGCTTGGCACAGTTGGCTCCAGGTACAGCACGTTGGCGCCAACTGGTTTACCCAACCAGGGATCATAATCCACGTTCAGGCTGACCTCGTCACCGGCGCCTGGACCGACCGGGCCGGGACCATTCGGGTCACCCCACCAGTTGTACTCGGCGTTGAGTGTCAGGCCGCTGACCTGCTGGTCGATGCCGAGGCCTGTGTTTCCCACAATGCTGTTGCCCGAGATGACGTTATTGGGGCCAACGGTTCCACTCCCGGCGCCATCCAGAACCCGGATGCCAGTTCCGTTGCTGGTGATCGTGCAGTTACGGACGGTGTTGTTGTCCGCATTTTCGGTAAGCCAACTGCTGTCAGCCATCTTGATGCCCACCCCAGTATTGTTGCTGATGGTCGAGCTCTGGATGGTGACCCCCTGGGCCGCCGAAAGCGTGATGCCATTGGGCAGTCCGGTCAGCGGCTGGTCGGAAATGACAGTGCCGGTCGAGGCGGCGCCCCAGACAATCACGCCCCAACACCACACAGCCGGATCGTAATAATCGCCCCAGAGCGTGCCGCCCAACAGATTGGCAATCGTATTGCCACTGATCGTGTTGTTCGGGCTGCGGTCGATGGCGATGGCGCGCACGCCAATGTCATGGATGTCGTTGTTGATGATCGTAGCACCGGTCGAGGCCGCATAGACCACGTTAATGGCGTGATAACCAATGTCGAAGATTTCGTTTCCCTCGATGAGCGTGTGCGGCCCATAAATCAGAAGGCCGTAATCGGTCTGTTGGGACACACCTGACTGGCTGAGATTGCCCTGGATGACGTTGTTCCGGATGATAGTATAGTCGGCCGCGGTCTCGATTCGGACGATCTTGTCCTCCGCGGTATTGTCCGCGAAGTCCCGGACGGTGACGCCTTCAACGACATTGTAGTCGCCCGTGACGTAAACTCCGCCAGGGGCGGTGCTGTTGGGCACCTGGATGATGGTCGTGGCCGCGCCGGCGCTGGACCTGAGCTTGAGGCCGTTCTTGCCAATCGTCAGCTTCTCGGCGTACGTTCCCGGCCCGACCACGATGATGTCCCCGTCATTGGCGGCGTTGATGGCGGCCTGGATAGTCGCGTAGGTAGCTGGCACACTCCTCGTCACGGCCCAGGGCGTGTAGTCCACGGTGGCCCCGCCGGCATAGGCGCCGGGGTCAGTGTCCATTCCCCAGTAATTCCGCTCCGCGGTCACCTTGCCGGTGACCGTTGAGTTATTGTTGATGCCAGTGCCGTTGCCGCTCAGATCGTTGAACGAGGCCGTGAGGACCGTGCCGTCGGTCGTCAGGTAACCATTCGCGATGCCCGAGGTGCAGTTCTCGATGTCGCATGCCGTCACCGTCACCTGCGTGCCCGCTCCGTAGTAGTCGGTCGCCAGGATGCCGCCTGACGTTGAGCCATCGCTGCTGGCCACTCCCAAGCAGTCTCGGACCGTGCACCGAACAATGGTGGCCTGGCCTCCCGCTCCCACTTCAAAGGCATAATCAAGGCAGTCGATGGCTCCTTTGCCCGTGTAATCGCAGTCTTCGATTTGCGCCACGGGATTCGGCGTGGCCACGCTCCCGCGCACGTGAACGCCGATGCGCTCGATGTTGGTGAAGGTGCAGCCCTTCACGGTGCTGGTGCCGCTGTACAGGACAATCCCGCGGCCGAGATACTGTGCGTAGCGAACATTCTCGATGGTGCAGTTCTCGATCGTCAGGTCA
>JAXDCU010000289.1:0-3132 GCA_034677645.1 Verrucomicrobiia bacterium | reverse complement strand
CAGGAGCGCCACACAACGAAAAGCTGTTCACAGCCGCGGCCGAGGTTCTGTCACACGCAGTGGCGAGGGTCGTAGAGACAGCCGATCTTCTGGCCGACCCGCTGGTGGATTTGCAGTCGCTCAACGACTGCTGGTTCGAACCCTAACAAAACACAAAGTAGAAAGGAAAAGACTGATGAGCATCATGACACTTGAACCGGTCACGATCGGCGCGCCGCGCCGACCCACTGTGAGGTTCAGCGCAACCGACGTCACTGAATCGCACGACATCGATGTGGACGACATCGACGGCGAGCTTCCGGCTGGGGAAGTGGCGCAGACCCTTGCTGAGCGCATGGACCTGCCCACTTCAGTCCCCTGGGCGCTTCGCAACAACCAGGGTGTGTTTCTCGACGAGACGAGAAACATCGGCGCGCAGATCGAGAACGATGCGCACCTTACGCTCACCCCAAAGGCGCACATGGGATAAGAGCCTCGCAAGCCCCGGCGAGGCGGTCCTTCCGGCCGTCCTCGCCCGGCACCCCGGGACTCTTGGACATCATCTCCCTGCCGGTTATGCCTTCGTGCCCCGCCAAAAGTCCAAATGGACAAGCCGGAACCGGGCTGGCGATCGTGCTCATGGCCACGCCCGACGGACCGCCGCTCTGCACATTGCCCGTGACCAGATCGGATTTGACCGCGGTGCGCAGTGAAGCGTGGCGGGAGTGCTGTCTCCGGCGAGGCTTCCCCAGAACCGGCCTTGCCGATCTGCGGATCGACGTCATCCCGCACAGAGGTTCGAGCGGTTCAGACCACTGCAACGGGTATGCACTCGCCGTGCAAACGCCCGACGGCAAGGTCACCCAACGCCATTACAGCAACGCCAGCCTCGCCGACCTGGCCAGCCAGGCAGCGAAAAGCCTGTCCGCCGCCGGCGCAATCGAACCGCGTGCACGGTGCTACTACCGATTAGTTGTCGATTGCACCCAACCCCAGCCGGCGCCGAGTCGGTCGTCCACCGGCACGGAACCACGCCTAACTGTGCGGCGCGCGCCGCCAGCCGCCCGATCACAATCCCTGAGCTCTCTTCTCAGTCAGGCCGAGCCGATCGGAGAGACACCCGATGATGTCTTCCCGGTCTTCTACATGGCTAAGGCGCATGCAAAGGCGGAAGCTGCCGCGCGGCGAGGTGTTGCCGTGGAAAGCGGCGCCATGTTGTGTGGGTACCTTGCGTTCTGCGAGACGACTTCCGAGTTCTTTCCCGTCATCACTGACGTCATAGAGGCCGCTGAAGCCGAGGAAACCGAATTCTCTCTGGCCTACACGGGAACGAGCTGGCTTTGCATACAAGAGGCTCTCCGACAGCTCAAGGCCAAGAGGCTGGAGCCTGGACTGCGGCTACTGGGCAATTGCCACGGGCACAACTTTATGCCGCATAGGGATCGCGCGTGTCAGAAATGCGACCGGCAAACCACCTGCAATCTGACTAGCGTGTTTGTATCCGAGGACGATCAGACATGGCACGCGGCGGTGTTTGCCCAGCAGCCGTGGGCCCTTTGCCACATCTTCGGCCTGAACGCGCGCGGCCAACCTGTTAGCCAGCTTTTCACGATTCACGACGGCCGCCTCAAGTCCAGAGGCTACTACCTGATCGACAAAACACCCCCGCGCACATGAGCCCCAAGAATCCGAAACTGAAAATCCCAATTCCAACGCCTGCAAACAGCGAGCATCCCGTCCTGCTTCTGCTCGCGGACCCCACTGTGCCTTTGCCGCACCGAGTGGCGGTCATGCGTGACCTGCTTGGTGAAATCAACCCCGAAACCCAGGCCGTGGTCGAAAGAATCCTCATCCGAGTCGCTTCCAGCAACGGCCAGGCCGTCTATGAGGAGAAGATCAAGTCGATGTCCGACCTGATTGAGCAGATGCAGGACGGCCCCAAGCGAACCGCGGCTGTCCTGGCTCGCATACCCGCAACGGACAACATGCCGCCACAAGTGCTGACGGCCCTCGACGACGGAACCCAAGTCTACGCAATCCTCACGGGCCAAGACACCATCGAGACAATCGATGTTGGCGACCGCGTTTTGTTGGACGCGAAGGCCCGGACAGTTCTGGGCCGGGCAGCGGCGCTGGGCGTGGGCGAAGTCGGGCACATCGAAAGGGTGATCGGCGACAGCCGCTTGCTCGTAACTCTGCGCGGGAGTGACCAGGCGGTGTGCCTGGCAGCGCACGGGTTAGGCAAACAAATCAAACTCGGCACGGTCGGACCGGGCGCGAAAGTGATGGTCAACGCTCGCCAGTCGTTGGCTATGGAGGCTCTGCTGCCACAGGATGGCGTCCGCCACTATAGGTACTTGTATCGCGGGCCCGTGCCGGACGTGATCGTGGAGCGCGACATCGGGGCGCCACCGCATTGCATTGGCGAAGTGGCCCAGCACATCCGGACCGAATTGCTGCAACCGGAATTGAGACGGCGTTACAGGCTGCGCCGGTGCATGATGAAGTTGCTCTGTGGTGTCAGCGGGTCGGGACAGAGCTTCGCCATCCAGGCAATCCACAGGCTCATGTATCAGGTGATGAGTCAAGCGACGGGCATTCCAGTCGAACAACTGCCCCATCGGGTCATGTACGTCCGCCAAGCCCAAGTCCTCTCCCAGTGGCTCGGGGAGAGCGAAAAGAACTGGGAAAGGGTTTTTGAGGAGGCCGAGCAACTTGCCGATGAGACATTCACGACGCCCGACGGCAGCAAGATCAGACTGCCGGTTCTCATCGTGCTTGAGGAGATCGACGGCGCTGGTCGCACGCGTGGGCACGAGTCCATTCACGATCGCATCATGAGCACTTTGCTCCAACGATTGGACCCAACTCGCCAGGAATTAAGCGGGAGGTTTCTGATCTTCCTGGCCACCACGAACACGCCGCACATCGTCGACCCCGCATTACTGCGACGAATCGCCGGCTCCGTGGAGTACTTCGGCCGTCTTCCGCGCCGAGCCTTTCGAGCCGTGCTGGAAAAGCACGTGTGCAAACTCCCAGCCGCGGCTCGCAACGGCGCCTCACAAATTGACATCTGGAAAAGGCATATCGAAACCCTCACCAACTGGCTTTATAGCTCGAATGGGGCTGATCCGGCTCTTGTCGAGTTGACTT
>JAXDCU010000288.1:0-2719 GCA_034677645.1 Verrucomicrobiia bacterium | reverse complement strand
GGGAGTGACGCTGGCACCCTACACGAGCAACTTCCCGGAAGTCCGACGTTTCTTCCGTCTAGTGGACTAGCGTCCTTACGAGGGTGGAGTGGTCGCCGCGGAATCGTGACCGCTCGGTCTGGGCGGGGCCTGACTGCGGGGCCCGCCTCCAATCCGGCTTGACCCGTGTGGTCCAGCCGTACCAGCGGTGAGTGATGGCAGTAAGGTCGGCGCGACCCCGCGCCCGCGGGGGCGCGCCCGAGCCCATGCGGGCGGCGGACGGTTAGTGGCTCGACACCCGTGTGGCGCGGCGGGCCTTGAATTCCGAACCGTCTTTCCACTCTGGCCGCCGGTCCCCGGAGGCCACGGCCCGCCCAACCTCGACCAGGAGCTGGAGGTCTTCGACGGCGCCGCCCAGATCCCAGTCCGGCTTAACCACGTCAGTGACCTTGTGATAGTCGTTTTGTGTGAAGCCTTCGGTCACGCGCTTGCCATAGTCAGTGGGCTTGCCGATGTAGTCCATGCCGCCCTTGAAATAGAGGGCCGGCACGCCGACCTTCGCCAGCTCGAAATGGTCCGCCCTGAAGTAGCCGCCTTTCTCAGGCTCAGCATCGGGAACCACCACGCGGCCCTGGGCCGTTGCGGCGGTACCCAGCAGGTCCTCAAGCGTGTTGTTGCCCATGCCGATCACGCAGAGGTCTCGTGTGCGGCCCCACGGATTCAGACCGTCCATGTTCAGATTCGCCAAAGTGCGGTTGAGCGGATACATGGGATGCTCAGCGTAGTATTTCGCGCCCAGCAAGCCCTGTTCCTCCGATGTCGGCGCCAGGAACAGCAGCGAGCGTTTTGGGCGCGGTTTCATGGCGACGAACTCGCGGGCAATTTCGATGAGCCCGGCCACGCCCGTCGCGTTGTCGTAGGCGCCGTGATAGACCTGATCGCCACCGCGGTTTGGGTCTCGTCCGAGATGGTCCCAGTGCGCTGAGTAGATGACGGTCTCGTTTCTAAGTTTCCTGTCCGAGCCTCGGAGTCTGGCCACGACGTTCCGCGAAGTGGCTTTGCGCAGCTTGTTCTTGACGGTGAAGCTTGCTCGGCTGCCCAGCGGGACGGGTTTGAAGTCAGCGCGCGCCGCGGTCCGTTTGAGGGTCTGGTAATCGTGGCCAGTGGCGGCAAAAAGCTCCACTGCTCGGTCCATCGTCAGCCAGCCCTCCACGGCGGCGAGGCCGAGGTTTCTATCTGGAGTCTGAAGCTCGAACCGCTCGCCGGCGTTGCTGTTGATCAGGACCAGGAACGGGTATCCGGCCGGACCAGTCTCGTGCACAATCAGCGCGGCCGCCGCGCCACGCGCGGAGGCCATCTCGTACTTGTAGGTCCACCGGCCGTAGTAAGTCATCGCGCGGCCTTTGAACATCCGCTCGTCCAGTTTCGTCGGATCGGCAGGGTCTGGCACGGGCGGATCGCCTACGAGGACAATGATCGTTTTGCCGCGTACGTCCACGCCTTTGAAATCGTCCCAGCCATATTCCGGGGCAACTACACCGTACCCGACAAAGACAAGCTCAGAATCCGAGACGTTAACTTCCGGGACAAAACGCCGCGACCACAAGACACAGCTATTGGGCAGGACAAATTCCGTGGTCTTGTCGCCCACGCTATATGCGCCTTCCGCCTCGCTAGTAATGCCCACCAGAGGAACCTTCTGAACGTACGTGCCGTCCGGTTTACCCGGTCCCGCACCGAGAGCTTTGAATTGTTCGATAATGTACCCAACAGTCTTGTCCTCGCCTGGCGTGGCTGGCGCGCGGCCTTCGAAATCATGGGAGGCCAACACTCGCACGTGCTCGATGAGTCGGTCCGCGCTGATCCCGGTTTCAACTCTGGCGGCAGCCATGCCCGGACCAGAGGAGGGCACCGCGACCAGCAGTGCAAGTGAGACACATCGGAGGGGATTGATCATAGGTAGCGGTGCTAATGGTGTGAGCGGCGGCGTCGGGCAGGCGAGCGCAGCACGAGGTTTTCGATGAAGAATTCCATCATGCGATCGCGGTTGACGGACGTGTGTCCGAGGTCCGGACCGACCTGCACCTCGAAGCTCTTGCCAGCCTTCTGAAGTGCCTGGACGAACTGCAGCGTGTTGTTCGGATGCACGTTGTCGTCGCTCGTGCCATAAAAGAGAAGCAGACTGCCCTGGAGGTTTGTCGCGTATGAGACGACGCTGGCGGCGTCGTAGGCGGCGCCGTTCTGCTGTGGCAAACCCATGTAACGCTCAGTGTAGATCGTGTCGTAGTGGCGAAAATCGGTAACGGCGGAACTGGCACACGCAGCCTGGAAAACGTCAGGAAACCGCAGCAGACACATAGACGCCGCGGTGCCGCCGTAAGATGTGCCGAAGATGCCAACGCGGTCCCGGTCAAGGTACGGGCGCCCCCAGAGCGCGCGGACACCGGCTGCCTGGTCGTCAATCTCCGCTATTCCAAGCCGCTCGTTGATCGTGTCGAGGGACCTTTTGCCGCGTCCGTCCGCGCTTCGCGAATCGAATGAGGCGACCAGGAATCCGAACTCAGTGAGCTTGTCCGGAAGCGCGAATGTTTCGCGGGCGGCCGACGTTCCCGGCCCGGCATAGACACGGACAAGCAGAGGGTACTTCCGTCGAGGGCTGAAGTTCGAGGGGAAATGGAGCAGGCCGTACAGATCGGTCGTCTGGTCCGCGGCCTTGAACTTGAACAACTCGACCGTGCGC
>JAXDCU010000287.1:0-6439 GCA_034677645.1 Verrucomicrobiia bacterium | reverse complement strand
AGAGCGCGCAAGTTGGTTGTGACCGGGATGTCCGGTGTCAGTTCATGCAGGCAATCGGCCTGCATTTTCACGAAAGCGACGCAGGTATCGCTTGAGAACCGCATCCAGTCCAACACAAGAGCCGGGTTATGGATGGTCGGGGCGGCCATTGGCATTGGCACGTCTTCCCAACGCGTGACGATCTGGCCCCAAAACCGCAGACCCAGACAATCGTTGAGACGATCGATTGTCTCGTACTTGGCCCTCAGCCAGGCGTGCCAGTCGTGTTTCGACTCGTCGTTGAAAGAAAACTCCGTCCTGTGCCCGCCTATGCCGTTGTCGATCTGCCATGCGATCAGTTGGGGGTGCTTGCCAAGCGCGCTGGCCAGGGCCGTGACGATCTTCCTGCCATAATCCCAGTACACGTCGCTGTTCATGCAGTAAGCGTGGCGCGTGCCCTCGTGCAGCGTCAGTCCCTGCTCGTCCAGCGGCAGAATCTCAGGGTGTTTGTGGGCCAGCCAAGGCGGCGGAGCGGCGGTTGGTGTTCCAAGCACAACCTTGATGTCGTGCATCTTCATCACGTCCATCGCCCGCCCCATCCAGTCGAAATCGAATTTGCCCTCTTCCCGCTCGTACAAACCCCAGCAAAACTCACCCATGCGAACCACGTTCACACCGGCGGCCACCATCAATTGCGCATCCCGTTCCCAGCGCGATTCGGGCTGGTCAGGCGTGCCAGCGTAGGGATGAACCCAGTGTTCAGGATGATAATCGACTCCGAAGTACATGGCTCGTTCTGGTCGGTTAACTCCGGAAGATAAGCTTCGGCCCGATTCACGCAATGTCAAAAAGCAAACACTCTGACATCCATCGGCCCTCCGAGCCCACGCGGGCGACGAGAACATGCCCCACACACCCGCGGACACTCCCCAAGTGCCGCCTCCCCCAAAGGCTCCTCGCGCCTCTCAGAAGTACCTGATGAACGACTTCGCCTTCAGCCGATCAATCCACTCCTTCTCTATCCGCTTCCTCTCCTGATCGATGAGAGCCCGTTCGATCTCCGTTCGCACCTCCGGCAACGGCCGTGTGTGGCTCGATTTCGAGTCCTCCAAAAGCACGATCCAGCAAGCCTCTCCAGTCTTCACCACGCCACTGTGTTGACCCGGCTTCAAAGCGCGGATTGTCTTTTCAATCTCAGCCTCGTAGTGCTCGCGTTCAAGTTCGACCCAGCCCCGATCGCCCCCGCGGTTGCGAAAGCTATCCTCCGAATAGACGCTGGCTAGCTCCGTGAATGGCACCCCCTCTTCTATCTTGGCCACGATCTCAGCCGCTCGCCGTTCAGCCGCCTCCAGCGAGCCCGAAGCTGACTTGGTCAGCATGATCATCCGCAGTCTGACGGAGTCCGACACTTTGAACTTGTCCAAGTTGTCCACGTAGTACTTCGCGATCTTGTTGGGGGAAACGCTGATCTCACGCGCAACGTTCTTCATTCGCATCGCGTCCCAGACTATCTCCTCTCGGATCATCTGGCGGTAACGCTCAAATGTCATCCCGCGACTCTGCAAATCACGAGCCATGCTGGCTCGGTCCCCGCCCCAGCGCTCGCGCAACCGGTTCCTGACACGTTCCTCGATCAAGCTGTCTGGAAGATTAAACCCGGCCTTCTTGAAATCGTGGAGGATCAGCTTGCGCTGGACTAGTATTTCGAGCGCGTCCTGCTGGGCCTTCTTGATTTCCTCCTCGAGCTGGGCGGGGCGAGTGGCCAACAACGCCGCCCTCGATTCGATCGCAAGGGCCGCCTGCTGGGCCACGTCCTGCCAAGTGATCGCCTCATCGTCAACTATGGCCACCAAGCCATTGGCCGCGGTGGAGCTCGCTGCCTGGACAAGCCCTGCAAGCGCTGTCCCGAGGAAAAAGCCGATCCACAAACGCATCATGAAAAACAATCAGAACATAGAATCCTAAAAGGTCAGGGTCAAGCCGTCCCGATCAGCCCAATCCTCGCCTAAGCTCACCACGAAGTCTAGAGCGCGGTGCACCAGCGACCGAATGATTGCGTTGAGAAATGAGAGGATTCCAAAATGAGAAGATTTGCCCTGATTGCAGGAATGCTGCAAGATAGTAACGCGAACCACGGTGTCGGGTGTCTGTGTCGAACATACGACTGCCGCGGTGGCATCACGCCATGTGGGTTCCTTTTGTCATTTGCGCTCGGTCTCCGTCGAGGCTGTCGATTCTCCTGGCTGGAGCGCTGTCTGTTGTGGCGACAGGCGCGGCGACGCCAGATACGAACGTGACATTGAACCGCAAGGAAGACGGTTATCGCGGTATTTGGTACATGAACCAGCCTTCCGGCGACCAGTACGTGTACAAGTATAGCGGCGGACTTGGCACATATTGCGCCAAGCACCAACCTTTCGCGGTTTACCACCCTGAGGTCCGGAAAACGTTCTTCTGTTACGGCGGCGCCCCAGTCGACAATCCCAGGCGCCTCCTTCACATGGTCTCTTTCTTCGACCACCAGACCGGTCGCGTGCCGCGCCCAACGCTTCTCCTGGATAAGCGCACCGAAGATGCCCACGACAACCCAGTCATCTCAGTCGACCAGGACGGTTACGTGTGGATATTCTCGACGTCACACGGAACATCGCGTCCGTCCTATGTTCATCGCGGCGCGCGTCCGTACGACATAGACAGATTCGAGCGTATCCACGCCACCAGGCTCGAAGACGGCCAGTCGATTCCAATGACCAACTTCTCCTATTGCCAGGCATGGCACGCGCCGGGCAAGGGATTCCAGGCGTTCTTCACTCGCTACCATTATCCGGTGGCGCGGACTATCTGTCACATGTCCAGTCCTGACGGTCTGCGATGGTCAGCGTGGCAGCGACTCGCAGCCATTCATGAGGGACATTACCAGATAAGCGCGGTCGATTCCGACAGGGCAGGGTCCGCATTCAATTTCCATCCAAAGGGCAAAGGTCTGAATTGGCGCAGCAACCTCTACTATATCGAAACGCGTGACGGCGGCCGCACGTGGCAAAACGCGCAAGGAACGCCACTCACCCTTCCGCTCGTCGAGCCTCAAAACCCAGCTCTGATCCACGACTATCAGGCCGAAAAGCTCAACGTCTATATCAAGGACATCCAGTTCGATTCAGATGGTCATCCCGTCATCCTCTTCCTGACCAGCCTCGGCTACGAATCAGGTCCCAAAAACGATCCGCGTACTTGGACGACAGCCCGCTGGTCTGGGCGGCGATGGATAATCCGCCCAGCCATGCGGTCGGACAACAACTACGACATGGGATCGCTCTACATCGAGGCCAATGGCGCTTGGCGGATTATCGCTCCAACCGAAACCGGTCCCCAGCCATACAACCCCGGAGGCGAGGTCGCTTCGTGGTTGAGCCTTGACCATGGCCTTACGTGGACCAAAACAAGACAGCTCACCGCTGGCAGCAAGTACAACCACACCTATGTTCGCCGGCCGGTCAATGCCCACCCCGACTTCTACGCGCTCTGGGCGGACGGCCATGGCCGACAGCCGTCCGAATCCAGCCTCTACTTCTGCAATCGTGACGGGGATGTGTTTGTGTTGCCTCGTCAAATGAGTGACGAGTGGGCTGTGCCTCTTCGGCACGGAAGCGGTGCGCCCCACTGAAGCGTAAGCACCGCGCCAACCGAGGCGACGTCTTTGACTGCCACATCGGCCGCATGAACGCGGAAGCTCTGGCGGAGCGGCTGACAAGGGCTGCCTGCCGGCGGACAGGTCGCGGAAGACGCCTTCTTGCCGGTTGCCGCGTTTCATCAGGTGGTGGACCGCGCCTTCGAACTCAATCCGCGGCTATCCTCGCATGAGCGCAAGCTACGAGTGACCGCCCTTGTGTCAATAGTGAGGACTGACCCCTCAACGCCGACAGCCACGCGGGTGCTCGACAAGCCTGTTGTTGTCGTTCATGATCGCCGTGTTGCAGGTCCCCGTCGGGGTGGTTCTGCGGCGCATCTGCCCGGCTAATGAACGAGACCACACGTTATCTGCAGTCGCTCGGAGACGACCGGAACATCGAAGTGGCCGTGCTCGTCAACTACCTGATCATCGACGCCGTCAAGTCGAACGCGAGCGACATTCACATCGAGCCGTGGGAGAGCACGATTGTCGTTCGCGTGCGCCTTGGAGGCGTTTTACAGGAACTGGTGCATCTCCCACTCGATCTGATGGAGAAGATCAGCGGCCGGATCAAGGTAATGGCCACGCTGATTTCGTATCAGAACGATTTGCCGCAGGAAGGACACGTTCCAGCCAGTCCCGAGTTCGGCAGTGTGGAGCTGCGTGTCTCCGTTTTTCCAACCGTTCGCGGCGAAAAGATCGTCGTTCGCATCTTCGATCCGAAGAACCGGAATTTCGAGCTGGGAGGCTTGGGATTCGAGGAAGACACACTGCGTTCTTTCGTGCGGTTGTTGAGTCGGCCCAATGGGCTACTGTTGCTGACCGGACCGACTGGGTCGGGCAAGACAACGGCGATCTACGCCGCCTTGACACACTTGGTCAACCGCCACGGCCCTACCATCAGCATCTCGACCGTGGAAGACCCGGTCGAGTTCAACTTGCCGATGGTGAGTCAGGCCCAAGTCAACCCCGTCAAGGAATTCACTTATCCGCGCGCGCTCCGGTCGCTCATGCGTCAGGACCCGCAGATAATCATGATCGGCGAAATCCGCGATCCTGAGACCGCCGCGATTGCGGTGCAAGCGGGCCTGACCGGTCATCTCGTGATCAGCACCATCCACGCCGGCAACACGGCGGGCGTGTTCGCGCGGCTGATTAACATGGAAATCGAGCCGTTTCTGCTGGCCTCGAGCATGAGCGGCGTGCTTGGTCTGCGGTTGATTCGCACTATCTGCCCGCTCTGCTCCGAGCCGCACGAGCCTGAGCCGTCTTTTGTCAAGATGCTGCCTCAGGAAGCTCTTCCTTCCGCCAACCTTCGCCATGGCGCGGGCTGTGCGACATGTCTGGAGACCGGCTATGGAGGAAGGACGGCGCTGACAGAGATGCTTGTGGTGGACGAAGTAATTCGCGACGCCGTGCTGCAGAAACTGCCCACGCGCAACTTGCAGCAGATAGCAATCCAGCAGGGCATGCAGACCCTTTGGCAGAACGCGCTGCATAGGGTCCTTCGTGGTGAAACGACCATCGACGAAATCCTCCGAGTCCTTGCGGCGGACGTCTTTTGAGTCAGGGTTCTGATCGGAGTGGCACATGGTCGCTTGGTTTGTTCTTGGTGCGCTTTCGCTCGCGAGCCTCACATTGACGATCTGGCAGTGGATCGAGGGGTGTTTGTTTCATTTCCATGAGCCTGCGCCACGCAGCGGCGAACTGGCGTCCGCCGCTGATGTTGCGGGCAATCGGCGGAGCGCCGTCAGGCCGGAACTTACGGCCGGCGCTCGGGGTGTCACCCTCCTCAAGCCGCTGAAAGGCTCGGACGCCCAGACCGAGGTTTGTCTGCGAAGCTGGTTCGAGCAGGAATACCAAGGGCCGGTCCAGTTGCTCTTCGGCATCCAGACCGACGACGACCCAGCGGGGGTCGTGGTCCGGAAGCTCATCGCGCAATTCACCGACGCCGACGCTCAATTGATCGTGTGCCGCGAGCGTATTGGGCCAAACGCCAAGGTCAATAAACTGGCTCAACTGGAGCCACTAGCGAAGTACGATCTCGTGGTTGTTAGCGACGCCGACGTGCGGGCACCACGGCAGTTCGTCACGGCTTTGGTTGCGGCGTTCGAGAAGCCCACTGTCGGTCTTGTCAACGCATTGTACCGGCTCGACGCGCCTATAACTCTTGCCATGCGCTGGGAAGCACTGGCCGTGAACGCCGATTTTTGGACTGGCGTGCTCCAGTCCCGACGTATCGAGCCGATGCGGTTCGCTCTGGGCGCGGTCATGGCTGTCCGCCGTCGGCACGTGCGGGATATGGGTGGTTTTGGTATTTTGGCGGACCATCTGGCGGACGATTTTGAATTGGGCCGGCGGGTGGCAAGCCAGGGCGCCTTGGTTGAATTGTCTCCCGTGGTCGTGGATTGCTGCCATGCGCCCCAGCCATGGACGACGGTTTGGCGTCATCAACTGCGCTGGGCGCGCACGATCCGGGCATGTCGTCCCGTGGGATACGGGCTGAGTCTGCTGAGCAACGCCAGTCTGTGGCCGTTGTTGTGGATCGGTCTTTGCCCCGGGCTCTGGTCTGGCGTCGGCGCCGGGCTCTGTCTTGCGGTTCGTGTTCTGACCGCTTTCGACAACCAACGGAGACTCACTGGATCATCGGCTCACTTGCGCTGGCTCTGGCTGGCGCTCGTGAAGGACATCTTGAGTGTGGCTCTCTGGGTGCTGGCCTTCGCGGGAAGCGTCGTGGAATGGCGGGGCGAACGCTACCGTATCCAACGGAATGGCACGATTGAGTTGACG
>JAXDCU010000286.1:0-3699 GCA_034677645.1 Verrucomicrobiia bacterium | reverse complement strand
GAGTCCCAGATGCCGGGCAGGAACAGGATGTACTGCAATCCCGGCACCGTGAACGGTCGGTAGACCGCGGGTATGGGATGGCATCAGCGACGTGCCATTCGCGTTCGCGGAAACGGGGGCGGTTCATAGAGAGAATCCATGACACGTTTTCGAGATCGGGTTGGCACGCTTGCCTACCATCCAGGCAGCTCAGATAACCGCCGCGTTTGTCCGACGCGTCCCAAACCACCTTCACCTTGGCGCTCCGAGGCGGCGTCAACGGACCAAACCAGTCTCGAATCGGACCGGGAGTATCTCTGCTTTTTTCGTACAATTGAGCAATTCGGTGTTCTAAAATCGTTCCAGAACGATTTGTATTTGCTGACGGGATTGCCATTCGACTTTGTGGATTTGCGGATGCGCTCGTCGGAGAAGTTGCAAGCCCAGCGGTTGTTCACGCCGTTTTGCGCTTTGGTCAACGGCAGTCATTTGGGTCGACTAGCGTGTGAACTTGACGACCAGAGGGCGGCGGCTATCTGTTTGCAGGGAGGAGGGTGTTTGTCGAGGCGCTGCCATCTTGGATTGACCGACATAACGATTCCGATTGTGGTCAACGGCAAGGCGGTCGGGTTGTTATGCACCGGTCAACTCCTCTATCGGCCACCCACGCGGCGGGGGTTTGAGAGGATAAGAAAACGGCTAGCCAACCTGGGCGTGAACATTGAGAGAGCCAGACAGGCGTATTTCAACCTTCCGGTGCTCGAGAAACGACGCGTCTTGGCAATTATTGATCTGATGCAGATTGTGGCGGAGCTGATACGAAACCAACGCCTGCAGACACTCAAGACGGCAGTGCTCCATCATCCTCTTTCCAGAGCGCTCGACTTTATTGAAGCTCGGTATGCGGAGCCACTGGCGTTGCCGTCGGTGGCCAAGGCAGCCGGTTTGAGCGTTTCCAGGTTGGCTCATGTCTTCAAGGAGCAGGTCGGAATGAGCGTGACGGCTTACCTGAACATGGTTCGCGTCAACTCGGCGAGGGATTACTTGACGAACTCGAGCATGAGGGTTAGCGAGATTGCCTTCCAAGTGGGGTTCGGCAATCTGAGTCACTTCAATCACGTTTTTCGCCAGACAACGGGGCTCGCGCCGACGCAATACCGCGGACAGCACACCAGCACAAAGAAGTAGTGTTCTGCCAGTAGCCAGGATTTCCAGTGCTTGCCATCGTCCTATTTGTGAAACGACGAGAACCGGCTTGAACTGGGACATCGGGAAGGATCACATTATGCCGTATCTTGGGAAAGCAGAGAGCGACAAGCGAATCGCACAGGTTAGAGGTTTATTGGAGACGAAGAACCTGGAAATCGCGCTTGTCTATTACGACGAATTCAACATAGGTAATGGCTGGTACTTGACCGGCTGGTGCCCGCAGTTCGAGAGCGGCGCGGTGCTGATTCCCCGCAAGGGTGTCCCGCGGCTGCTGGGCGGCCCGGAGAGCGAGCCGTTCGCCAAGCTCGACAGCACCATCACCGAGACACGCAACTTTCCCGTGTTCATGGTGCCCGATGAGGAGTACCCCAACGCCACGATCATCGATTTTCCGAAGCTTTTCGCGGAACTGAATGCTGAACTGGGCAGCGTGCGACGCGTTGGGTTGGTCGGGGCGGGACGCATGCCGGCCGATTGCTACAAACAGATTGTCAGCGGCTTCGACGGAGCTGAACTGGTGGATATCACGGATGACTACATACGACTGCGTTTCAACAAGTCCGAATGGGAACGCGCGCAAATCCGGGCGGCTTTCGCGCTGGCTGACTTCGCGTATGACGCCATGAAGGCGGAGATCAAGCTTGGCGCTTCAGAAATCCAAGTGGCGGCGGCCGGTGAATACGCGGTGCGGAGTCGCGGGGCTAGCGGCTTCGGCTTCAGTGCTATCGTCGGCAGCGGCCCGCGCTCGAACGCGGTCGTGCCGACCGCAAGTTCCAAGCGTCTGCAAGCCGGTGAGCTGGTCATGATCGGCATCGCGCCGAAAGTCTCCGGTTATGCTGGCGTGGTTGGTGATACGATCCCGGTGAACGGCAAATACACCGAGCGGCAACTGGTTTGCATGCGGCATCTGAAGGAAGCCTTCCGCCTGACCAAGGCGCAGCTTCAACCGGGGAAGGTCGGCAAGGAAATTGACGCTCCAGCGCGCGCCTACTTCGCGAAGCAAGGCCTTTCGAAGTACCTGGTTTGCCCGTTCGCTCACACCATCGGCCTCCACGAGGCGGAATCGCCATTCTTCGGCCCGCACAGTCACGACGTCCTCAAGCCGGGCATGACGGTGTGCGTTGACGTCAGCTTTTTCGGACATCCCGAGTGGAATGGCGTGCGGATCGAAACCGGCTACGAGATTACGGCCAACGGCTGCGTGCCGTTCAGCCCGAAGATGGACAAGCTCCTCACCGAGGACTGAGACTCATGAGCAAAGCAAGATCACCCGCCAAGCCGGTTGCAGAGCGAGCAACGATCTTCGATGTCGTGCTTGGGTTCGACATGGAGACGGACATCGGCTCGTTCACGCCGTTCTACAAAGGCGTGAAGCACGGCACGCCAAGGATTCTTCGATTGCTTGAACAGCATGGCATCCGCGCCACGTTCTTCTGGACCGGACACGCCGCGGAGACCAATCCCGAAATCGTCCGGCGCGTGCGCGATGCCGGCCACGAAACCGGCTGCCACGGGCTCTACCACGAAACCCTCGGCGACCCGCTCTTTCCACTACCGAACAATTGGCCCATCCTGCCATCGGAGGTGGAAGGCCGATTGCGCGTGGCGACACGGATCGTCCACGAAACGAGCGGCGAAAGACCAGTGAGCTTTCGTTGCCCCCGGCTATGGGGCAGCACGCACGTGCTCGGCGTGCTGGAGAAACTGGGTTACCTGGCCGATGCTTCGTTTCCGCTCCATTACTATCGCAAACCCTTCGTCCCTTACCATCCCTCCGTCAAAGACTGGACACGACCGGGCAAGATGCGGATTGTGGAAATCCCCAACTTCTGCGATTTGACCATGAAGAGCCGCGATCCTTATCAACGCGATCGCGATCAATGGCCCCTGTTCCGAACTGAGTCCGCTGAGGCGCTGGTGCGGAAAGCGGACGGTTTCATAGCCTATGTTGCGGCCCGCAAACACCGTCCCGTCCTCTGCTTCTACATGCATCCGTGGGAATTCCACCCGATGCCACAAGGTGCGCTCGACTTCGGGGAGTGCAGCGTGAAGACGCTGCCTTTCATCGTGAAGAACTGCGGGCCGGAAGCGTTGAGACAATTGGGGCGAGTCCTCACGCTGTTGCGCGAGAGGGGTGGCCGCTTCCTCACGGCCAAGGAACTTGCGGCGGAATACAAGGCCCGGAATTGAGCGAGGCAAGATCGTCAACCGACTCGCCATGGTGCGCAAAGCCTTTGTGATCCAAGCCAGACCGGGCCTGGCCGCGGAGTATGTGCGCCGGCACAATCCCATTTGGCCCGAGCTGGCGGAAGCCCTGAAGCATCACGGTGTCGGCAATTACTCCATCTTCCTGCGCGAGAAAACCGGCGAGCTGTTCGGCTGTTTCGAGGTCGCGGATGAAGCGCTGTTTGCGCGGATCGCGGAAACCGAAGTCTGCCAACGTTGGTGGCGCTATATGACGGAAGTGCTCGTCTCCGATAGCCCGGACAGCTCGAAGGCAAGAGAGGAAAT
>JAXDCU010000285.1:0-5074 GCA_034677645.1 Verrucomicrobiia bacterium | reverse complement strand
GCAATTGCTAGCCCACTTGGGCTTGGAGTTGCCGGAGCGACCGAAATTTGCGGGAAATGTAGTGCCGAAAACCGGCCCTTCAAAAACGTAAGTCCCTGAAAATCAAGCCAGGCTCTTGAAAAACTGGTGAACTCCGGTTAGGCCTTATCTAAGCGCCATTCGGGTCAGTCCTCAATATTGACACAACTAACCCTCCTTCGTACCTTGCGCTCATGCCACGCAAACCGCGGATTGAGTCTGATTGATGGAGAGTAATCTTCAGCGTCGATTGCCCCCGGCTGCACATGGGGGTGGTGGTGGACACACGTGTCGAATCCGCTACGGGCGGCAAAGTAGTGTGCGCGAAAGGCAGTGTCAAAAGTGAGGACTGACCCCTAGGAGTTGGCCTTTAAAACCACCGTCTTCGCCAACGGATATCTGGACTGACTTGTCGCTAGGATTGAACTCCGCTTGGACATCGATTGTCTTGGCGAAAAAGTGCGTGGGCGATTCGGCGAACATGACGAATTCGTTACCGAAGAACTTGAGCAGCAGATTCCCTCCGCGGCGCTCGACTTGCACGGTGTTGTCCTTGCTCACTTCGTACCGTCCACAGTAACCGTCGAGGAGTCGATCGGACAGTTGGTATTCGGGCTTGCCTGGCTGACCAAGTTCCCTCACCCAGATGTTTCGGTAGCGGACGGGGTTGCCGTGGTCCTGGAGTGAGATTGGTGTTTTTTCGGGGTGGGCCTCGTAGGCCGGGCGGCTGAGCCAGGCAGTCCCGCCAAACAGCTCCGCATTAGCGTGAATCAACACGCCGTTGTGAAAGGCGGTTACGCGCGCTGGCGCGATCAACTTGCCGCTCGGGTCGAATCTGGGTGGCGACCAAATGATGTCAAAGCTCTGCCATTGGCCGGGCGGGCGCGACGCGTTTACGAGCGGCGGATACTGGTTGTAGATGGCGCCGCAGGAACCGTCGGCATAAGTCTTGTTTTTGAACGAATCGAGGACCTGGATTTCGTAGCGCGAGCCACCAAAGAACAGGCCGCTGTTACCGCGGCCTTGGCTTGACCCTTCAGCTTTGGCTGGAGTGGCAAACTCGATGTGCAATTGGCATTCGCCGAAGCAACGCAGAGTGCGGATGTACCCACTGCCCGGCACGCATTCCATGGCGCCATCTTTGACGATCCACTTGGTGGGTTGGCCGTCCATTGCGACCCAGTTCGACAAATCCCGCCCGTCGAAAAGCACAATCGCGTCAGAGGGGGCCTTTCCCGGCTGATCGGCGGAGCCCGGGGGCCCAGGAACAACGACAGGTGGGAGAGGCCGTGTCCGGTCGTGTCCGAGCGAGCCAGGCTGCGCGTGTCCAGAGGGCTGGGGAATGAGGAGACAGGCAAAAGCGGTGATGAGGGCGGAGCTTGTGCGTTTCTTGTCGTGGGTTATGTTCATGATCGGGAAAGGCGCCGAGTTCGAATTCAATTCAAGCAGATCAACGTGACTTGTTCAAGATTGCGCGTTTGAGCGCGAGCACGCGTCGCCAGTCGACGGGGCTTTGGATGCGTCCTCCGCGTTTCAGAGATGTGCCCACGACGAAGCCATCGGCAAGCTGCGCGTAATCAGCGACATTGCCAACGCACACGCCACTGCCAACGAACAGAAGCGCGCGCGGGCAAACGGTTCTGACGCGCTTGACGACTTCCGGGCTCGTCGGTTCGCCCGTGCCTCCGCCTGAGAGGATGAGTCCGTCCGCCAATCCGCGCTTGAGCGTATCGAGCGCCGCACGTTCGGCCGTAATCGGCGCGAGCGGGACGGCATGTTTGACGAGGACATCGGCCAGGATTTGCACGTCGGGACAGAGCACTTGCTTCTGACGCAGCGTCTCGAAAGCGTTGCCCTCGATTATGCCCTGGTCGGTGACCATTGCGCCGGTGAGAACGTTGATTCGGACGAATAGGCCTCGGCAAGCGGCGCACAACGCCAGCGCGGCGCGCGGGTCGTTGCGCAGCACATTGAAACCGACAGGCAGATCGACGGAGTCACGCACTGCTCGGCCAACGACAGCCATGCAGGCGACTGTTTCCGGGGGAACGCTGCTCTTTGAGAACGGCACGTCGCCGAAATTCTCGATTTCGAGAGCGTCAGCGCCGCCGCGGGCGTAAGCGCGGGCGTCAGCGATGGCCTTTGCGATTGTCTTTTGCAGAGTGCCTTTGATCCAGCGTGGCGAGCCAGGCAACGGCCCCAGATGAACCACGCCAATCAGGCACTTTGAGCCGCGGGGGAACAGCGTCTTCATCGACTGGCGCCAGCATATTCACGCCGCAGACTAGTATCAATCGCGATGTGCCAATACCGCATGTGTTTGCGGTTGCTTTCCGCCGCGACTTGTGCTGTCAATATCGTCGTCGCGACATGGAACTCTCGTCGCTGTGCAAGACCAAGTCGGGGTTAACCGCGGGGCAGAAGTCGGCCCTTGTGGAACTGCTGACCGACGACGACCAGAGCGTGTACTGGGCAATCCGGGAGCGGATTTTGGCGTGCGGCATTGAGGCTGTTTCTTGGCTGAGGCCCCACACTCTGAGTCGCGATCGTCTGTTGCGGCAGCGCGCGTCGGAGATTGTGCGTTATCTGACGCGCCAAGAGTCTGACAATCGGTTTCTGGGATTCTGTCTGAGCCATGGGGAAACGCTGGACCTTGAGACTGGAGCTTGGTTACTGGCGCAGACGCAGTATCCGGACATCAACATAGCGGCGTACCAGGCGCTCCTTGACAGCTACGCCGCGGACCTGCGCGACCGACTGGGTGGTCAAATACTGCCGCTTCGGATACTGGCGGAGATTAACGATTACCTTTTCCGGGAACTATCTCTGGAGGGGGACCCCGATCACGGTCGCGACCCAGAGAGCTGCTATCTGAACCGTGTGATCGACCGCCGCAAGGGAAGCCCGATTGCTCTCTGCGCGGTTTACTGGTTTCTTGGACGGCGATTGAGGCTGCCGGTTGTTGGGATTGGCATGCCGGGGCATTTCCTTTGCCGGTATCAAGGAGCTAATGAAGCCTATTTCGTCGATGTCTATCACAAGGGCAGGCTTCTCACGCGGGCCGACTGTATTCGATACCTTCAGCAGTCAACCCATGGTTTTCAGGAGAGCTTCCTGGCGCCGGTCAGTCCTGGCCGCGCATTGCTGCGGATGTGCTCGAATCTCCACCAGGTCTATTCCCGACTGAATCTGCGCGAGGAATGCGCCAGACTACAGCGATACGTTGTCGCCTTGGCAAGGTGAAACAAGGGAGCCGCGGAATAAGTCCTCTTGCTTCAGAAGAAACAACCGCCAGCCAGGGGAGACGAGCAATTCTCATTTTGGCCGGGAGCGCGGACAATCCTGTCCGCCTGGCGCTCCCACGCCCCGCTCCAGCGGGCAAGAATGCCCGCGTTCCCGAGAACGCGTCGCACCTTCGCGGCCAAAATTAGAATTGCCACGGGCGACTCATGTGGCGCGATCGGTTAACTCCGAGGGTTAACGCGCGACGCCTGTTCACAACTGAAATCTCAACCCGGGGTGGGCTTTCTCTATTCTTTCTTCTCGGTGCTTTGTTCCCCCTCTGTTTTCGGGGTCGTGGTCAATGCGCCGGCGGGGGCGGAAGCATTCAATTGGGTGAGCACCTCGTCGGTCAGGTCTGGCGCTCCTGAACTGAACAGGACGACCGGGGTCTGATTGAAGCTGTCGGCGGCCGTGTCGATAACCAGCGTGTATGACGCAGCTTTGGCCTTTGTAGTAACCAGTTCGCGGATTTCGCGCATGATGTTGTCTCGCATGCGCTTGATCTGGTCTGATATCTGGGCTCTGAACTGGCGGTCGAACTGGCCGATGCTCTGTTCGATTTCCCGGATTTCGAGCAGCTTGCTTTCGGCGGTCTTCTTGCGTTTGTCTCGTTCATCCGCCGAGACGGCGGCATCGGCGGCACTCTCGCTCAGTTTGCGGTACTCCTCGTTCGCTTTCTGGTAGTCCTCCACCATTTTTTTCCGCTCTTTTTCGAACTCAGTCTGGCGGTCTTTGACGGTGGCGTCGGACTGCTTTGTTTTCCAGTAACCGTCGAAAACGGTGCGGAGGTTGATGACTGCGATCTTCTGCTGGGCTTGTGCCGCGGATACGATAATGCCCGATGCGAGGATCGCCAGGATGGCGGTTCGAGTGAGGTTCATGTTACGTTTGTCGTGGTTGATTGTTCGCGGGTTAATCAGTATTCGCGGTAGAATCCGACGCCGAACTGGAAGCGCCCTCCGCTGCCGACGAACCTGTCGTGACTAATAGGAATGGCGTAATCGAGCCGGAGCGGTCCGAGCATGGGAATGTTTAGTCTCACTCCGAGCCCCCAATTGTCGGTGTAAGCCCCATAATCAGGCCCCTGCGTGCTGAAACTGTAGGCATCGGGATAGACATTACCGATATCATAGAAAGCCGCCAATCGCAAACGTTCAATGACGGGAATACTGTACTCGATCGAACCAAACCAGAAAGTGCGTCCGCCAATCGGCTCGATACCCTCACTGTCGTATGGTCCGACGCTGCGGAAATCATAGCCACGCAGGGAAAACAAACCGCCGAGGAAGAACCGGTCAAAGAGATGGACCTCGTCATCGAATCCGTAGTTGTCGACCACGCCGATACGCCCGCTTATTTCGAGGACATGGCCAGGCGCCAGACCGCGGAAGAAGCGTGTGGAAGTCAGTTCGAGCTTGTAGAAGTCAGTGTCACCGCCTAGCGGCCCGCCAGCGATTTGCGCCTCCAAGACGGTTCGCTGGCCGCGGTTGGGCAACAGGACGCTGTTGCGAGTGTCATAAGCCAGTGAGGAGATCACGCTAGAAGAAAGCGTGTATCCCTGCTCTTTCCGGATTTCGGGCGGCACGGTGTCCACGACGACCGGCAAGCCGTTGTCGTCCACGGTCGAGATGGGCGACGCCATATTGACGATACCGACGTTCTCGATCGCATAGCCGATGCTGCCCTGCCAGAAATCGTTCCAGAGCGTGCGGGTGAGACCAACGCGAGCGCCAGTAATGACAGTGTCGTCGATGTCGCTGTAATAGCGCAGATC
>JAXDCU010000284.1:0-4156 GCA_034677645.1 Verrucomicrobiia bacterium | reverse complement strand
GTGCGGGCTCAGGAACTGGTCCAAGCCAAAGATGGTTCGGGCGTTTTTGGTTACAAGGACACTCCAAAGCTCCACTGGTGCAACTGGCTCGTGCACGATCCCGACCGGCCTGAACCAAAACGCGTTGACCCAGGCAAGGCCGGACCGCCGGCACCCGTCCCAGCCGATGCCATCGTGCTATTCGACGGCAAAGACGCGACCCAATGGGAAGCGTCCGACTGGAAACTGGCCGACGGCTGCCTGGTTTCAGGAAACGCTCTCCTCAAGTCCAAAGAGAGCTTCGGCAACGCGCAAATCCACCTGGAGTGGATGGCGCCTGTCAACTTCGAAGGCCCGTGGTATAACCAGGGAAACAACGGCGTCCTGTTGATGGGCCTTTACGAAATCCAGATATTCGATTCCTATAACGTGAAGATTTATCCCGATGGCCAGGCGGCGGCGATCTACGGCCAGACCCCGCCATTCGTGAACGTGACGCGCCCGCCGGGCGAGTGGCAGACGTTTGACATCGTGTTCACCGCGCCCGTCTTCGAAGGAGTCAAACTCTCACAACCGGCTCGCGTAACAATGTTCCACAACGGCGTGCTCGTGCACTTGAACCAGACCATCCACGGGGAGGTGTCTCATCGCGGCATTCCTGAGTACAAGAGCAAGGTCGACCGAGGACCGCTGGCGTTTGGCGGTCACGGCTGTCCCGTGAGATTCCGCAATGTCTGGGTCCGCCCGTTGTGACTCGGGCCGCCTGTGCCCGACCTGTGCTCAGAGCTGCATACCGCACCGCACTGCTATCCCACAGCGTTTGCGCGAGCTGCGCAAACCTTCCGCCAGTCGAACGATCACGGTCTCAAATACCCATCCTCTCCGGCGACCAAGTCACCTCATGCAGCGCGGCGCGAGAGAGGTGTCGCCATGCAACACCGGCAGTCCTTTCGGCGTTGCCGTTCGGTTGCTGCTGCGCCGTGCTGAGGGGAATGTGGTGCCAGGCCCGTCTTTGCTGGCGCCGCGACGGGAATATCTGAGGGCGGTTTCGGATTGACGGGCGCGTTGGTCATGACGGCCCTCAGTGGTCGACTCGATCGGACATCCCCGCCGGTGGCGAGTTCGAACCAGCCGGCCTCTTTGGACGGGCTTGCATCTATGTTGTCCTTGGATTCCCACTCCGCGCCCGAGGCGGTAAACCGAGCGCGAGTCAACGCGTCCAATGCGCCGTTTGCCCTTTGCACCCACCCATTGCCAAAACGTGCGCGGCGGATTTCGAAGACGCTCTTGTGATCGCGCCGGAAATCCTCGATGAACGAGTAGAGACCGCGGAGAGGTCTGCCTCCCGTGCGGGTGCGGAACGTGACAAGGTGTCTCCACGCGTTGGCGGTGGGCATCCAAAGATGTCCGGCGTATGCGGTCTTGATGCCTTCGATCTTGCTGCTGACCAGGAAACGGTTGGTTTGTCCGAGTGCCCAATCGAACTCCATCATGCACTGGCCGCCTGTCCCTTCACCACCAAATCGTCGTATGCGCACGGTTGGATCACTGTGCAGTAATTCGACGCGGTCCTCGGTCTGCACGGCGTTTGGGTTGTCACCCGACGTCGGGTCCCAGACCGAGAACAAGGCAACTTTGCGGCTGTCGGCAAGTTCCTGGATGCCGAAGTAACCGGTGTCCCACCCGCATGCCATGAAGTAGCTGCCGGGCGTCGAGCGTTCGACAATCATTTCGAGGTAAAACGCCCGGACTTCACCAGTCTGCCAGCCAAGATGAACCGACCGAGCGGCACGAAAGTCGGTCGACCGCGTGTCAGCCGCGTCGCCGTCGCCCATGACCAGGCCGCTCACTAGCACTAGCAAAAAATGTTTGGGGTCGGTTCCTGACTTTGTCAACTTAGCCCCCCTGCTGCAATTCTCGCCGTGCGCGGTACAATAGCTTTGTCGCGTACTGTCGGGTCCCCAGACTCAACCGAGTTGCGATCCAGGCCACGCTCAGAGTGGTCTCTGCGCGGAGGCGCAGTCCTAGTGCGACCTTCCGCGGGTCGCTCATCGGCAACTGATCCAGCACCGCCCCACGCCATTTGCGCCCTATCAGTTCAGCCGCGATAATCCTCTCGGCACGTTGCTCTACGCTCTCTCGCCTCTCCGCCCCGTAATGGTGCGCTCCCATCTGCTCGCCCACCTTCCCCAGCAGCTCTTTGCGAAATTGCGCATCGCCCCAGCACCATCCCCGCCGCACTGTCAGGTAATCCTCCGGCTCGGACTGTTTGCGCCGTGCTTCCAACAACTCCTCGAAGTGCCGGCGTCCGGCTGGAGTGTCCCGCGGAATTCCGCACTCCCCCAAAACCCGGTCCACGCGCAGCCAGGGCGGACGAAGACGCGGTTTTTTCAGGTAGAAACGATAGCTGCTCCACGGAAAAGCACGCAAAGACTCATTCGGCCCCAGTAATTTGGCTCGGGCGGGATTCAAATGCACGTACTCGGCCACCGTCCGAAGGTAACCGCGATTACCACCGTCGACCAGCAGCGCCTTGTAACGTCCAGCAAACAGGTGGCCGACCTGCTGGTGACGGCGGTTGTAGCGGCCTGTGTATGTGCCAAGCAGCCATTTCATTCCAGCGACCAAGTTCGGTTGGGGTGTCTCGATGACCAGGTGGAAATGGTTACGCATCAGACACCAAGCGTGCACCTGCCAGTTGGTTTTGGCGCATGCTTCCCCAAGCGCCGCGATGAAGCTTTCGCGGTCGGTGTCGTCCGCGTAAATAGGCTCCCGACGGTCCCCGCGGTTCATCACGTGATAGATCGCCCCCGGGTATTCGATGCGCAAGGCTCGAGCCATGACTGATGAAGGCTACACGAAGCGCGCCATGTTGTCAAAGTCAGGAACCGACCCCAAGAGTGCGCTGGATGACAATACGCGGTTTTGTCGCTTGACGCGATCTTATTACACTATTGAATGACATCTGTGCGCGCGTGGCGGAATTGGCAGACGCGCTAGATTCAGGTTCTAGTGGGTAACACCGTGCAGGTTCAAGTCCTGCCGCGCGCACCAAATCTCCAGACCGCCTTTCATGAGCCGGTTTATGTCGGATGGTAATCGGCGGGGTCAGACCGCTGACCACGAGACTGGGACGCACAATTCCTTTCCGTAGCGATCCTGGTAGTAGAGCCGTTTGTGGGCGGCGCCGTATTCGTGGACCAGGCGAGTGAGTTTGACGTCGTAGCAACAGTACTCGGCCAACTCGATCAGGCGACCTTCTCTGAACAAGCGGAGTGCTTGCATGCCGTCCCCAGTTTTCGCCAGACCGAGCGTGGCGCTTGCGATCGAATCGAGCGAGAGCCGATGGTCGAGTGTCTTGGTGATCTCGACCATCATGTCGAGTGTGGGAATAGCTTGTGGATCAAAGAACGGGCTGTGGCCGGCGAGAACGGTGTAGTCGAATCTGAGGATGTTGAAGCCGACGACAAGGTCAGCGCGGCGCAACTCCTCGATCAAGCTATGCACTCTCGGTTCGTCATAGATCAGGTAGGTGCCGCGGGCCGTGTTGTAGGTGACACCCACGCTCATTCGCATGTCGCGGATGTGATTCCATCCCCCGACGTCGTCGGCTGATTTCTGGGTCTCGAGGTCGAAATAGACGATCGACTTGCGGGTTGGTTGCTCCATTGCCACAGAGAGTTTTTCCAAAGCCACGTTAGCTTATTGCCAGTGGTTGGCCAAGTATTTCGAGCAAAGCGCGTTTCGTTGAACGTGAAGGTTTCCCATGAACCGGCAGTTGCGCAAATCTTTGGAAATCAAGGAGAGTTCCCAATCGCTGTTGACTGCAAGACAACAAAACCCCCTCCCTGCTGCTCCGAGCGGTTTTTCAACGCCACAGTTGAGGGAAGAAGCCACGCGCCCAGTGCGCACACAAAGGAAAGCAAATCTTCCCAACGGGAAAACCCTCGCGGGCTTCACCAAACAATCATCATGCAGCGCACCGGAGCCATCCTCCCCAACGAGCAATCCCCGGAGGGGCGCATCAGACCCTCGAGCGGCCACGCTGCGCGTCGCTTCGACCAACGCGAACTCTGTCAGCTTCATGGGCACAATCAAGCACTGTTCTCAGCGCTCTTCCCTCCCCATGAACCTTGCTTTACCGCGTAAACGCGGGACTCTGGCGGGCGGCCGCTCT
>JAXDCU010000283.1:0-3029 GCA_034677645.1 Verrucomicrobiia bacterium | reverse complement strand
CAGCGCCTCCGCGGACCCGATCCTATCGCGCAGAGCACGCGGAGGCCGCGGAGAAAGCGCTCGGGGCTCCAACCACTGACGTCCGCTGCCCGACCCTCATCACAAAACGCTCGCTGCCGCCCGAACGTCCCGGCTCAGGCACGCCGGGCCAAAGATGTTCGATTGCGGACCAAGACGCGATCCCGGCGTTGCCTGCAGCCGGTTTGTTCGGCGCTGCCATCAGTAGTGATACCTTAGTTGAGCGATCAACAGGTCGTCCCCGACCGCTTTATATACCATGCGGTGCTCATCCGTGATCCTCCTGGACCAATACCCCGACAACGCATGCCGCAGCGGCTCCGGTTTTCCGAGCCCCTCGAACGGATGCCGTGTCGTGTCCTTTATCAACTCGTGAATCCTTCGGGTCATTTTCGGAGCGGTCTGCTGCCAGAACAGATAATCCTCCCACGCCTGTTCGGCGAAGATCAGTCTCATGACTCCAACGGGAGTTTCCTCGCTTTGCCCTTCCCAGCCTCCAGCGAGTGAATGGCAGTGAGCAGTCGCCGAGCGTTCGCGGGGCTCCGGAGCAGGTGTGCGGTCTCCTCCAACTCCTCATAATCATCAAGCGACATCATGACGACCGCCTGATCGCGGTTCCGGGTGATGACAACAGGAGCACGATCTCGGCAGACTCGATCCATCGCCGAGGCCAAGCCT
The DNA here is from genome assembly GCA_034677645.1 of Verrucomicrobiia bacterium. Taxonomy (GTDB): domain Bacteria; phylum Verrucomicrobiota; class Verrucomicrobiia; order Limisphaerales; family J093; genus JAAYVR01. The sequence goes on along the minus strand of JAXDCU010000283.1, from coordinate 2,333 downwards.
TCCCGCGCAGCCGTGTATGTAATGGCCTTCATATGGACAGGATAATGTCCAGATGCGCGCCAAAGTCAAGCAGACGGATTATGGAGTCCGAACGCTGAGGTGAGGCACAGCCACCGCCTGCACCTGTGCGGTCACCGGTCACCGTGCACCTGGTGGGTAAGCGGGTGGCTGTTGCCTCCACCGCCTGGTTCGGCAGCGTGGTCACAAGCTCGCTCATCACTCTCTCAGTGACCACATGATGAACTTGCTGCCAACGTGCAAGCAAGCCCGGTCATAGACAAATAGGGGCAGCGCCAGGGCGATGAACGTAGCCCACACTGCCCAACGCGGCGCGGCACGAAACTCCAGCCAGATCAGGCAGGCCACGAAAACCGCTGCGTAGGCGACGACTATCCACAGGTGACCGTGGATGAAGTCGATGACGCTCATCTCGCGCACGGTGCGGTCGTCCATGATCGCAAAGTGTCGGCTTGCCATTTCCATGCGCAACCTCGCGTACCAGTGGCTGAAGGCAAAAAGACCGAACAACACGACCAGTGCTGCTATAGATCCGCCGTGCCGGTTAATCCGCTTGAGATGCTCTTGGATGCTCATGAAACGGTGATGCTGGCGAACGTTCCAGATCAGTGACCCGGCGCCAATGATCTTCGATTGTCAACCGGAGCGCCATCGCCGGGTTCACTGCATCTGGTTTGTTGGGCCTTTTAGTCATAGACACATGCGAACCAAACGAATCCCAACATGACGCCTACAACATCTCCAATGGCTGAGAAACGTGCGGCATTCGTCATGATCGACGCTTCGCCTTGAGCCCCTTCAGGCAGTTGAGCTTGGAGATGGGAAAGCGTCCGGGCTTTCTTGAAATCTTCCCATATCGGAAGCGATAGCGGCACCGTTGCCGCAAGCATGGCCGTCAGACCAAAGGACTCTCGACCCGGGAGCACCGAGAACACCCAGTAGCTAAACGCGATGACACCCGCCGCACTAAATATCCCGGCCAGAATGCCTGCGACAAAAACACGCAGGCTGCCGGGAGCCCACGCGAGACACAGTGCAATTGGGAATCCGCAAACAATGCCGCCGAGAGCGTGGAGGAATCGCGTCGCGATCGCTACGATGATGATTGCGACTGCGAATTTCACCTGAAGCATAGGGTTGAAACGGAACTTGCCCAACGCGGAGCGCAGCCACGCCGGGCCACTGACGCTCGATTGAAACCAAGGCGCTCTCCCGGCGTTGGCTGGCGCGTCTGGTTGGGCCAAATCATAACATCGAGACGCAGAGGCAGACCAAGGCAGCGCCAGTGAAGAGCGACGAAACAAAGGCCGCCGTACGCCACTCGGCCCGCCAAGACAAGACGCACCAGATCAGCGCGGCCACGGCTAGTGCCGCCCAGACAACATCGAGCCGCGATACCATGTCAGGCAGGTAGCGATTAGCTGGTTGTGGCATCCCGTGCGTGTCGACATGCAGCGCCAACCAGCGAGCCTGGTCTGCGACCGGCATCAGAGAGATCGAACCACAGGCGAAGACAACGCTCGCCAATGCTCGCGGCGCTCGCTTGGAGTGGATAATCGAGATCGACATCGGCTACAGGTTACTCTGCGTGGCCCAACGACCCAAGCTCAGCGACCCGGCCCACCGGACGCCATGATTGCAAACCACGGCGTCATGCCGGGTTCGCTGCAGCGCATGGTTAGGCCAACGATTAGTCATGCACAAATACTCCCGCCGAGAAGGACAAGTGCTCCCAAAGCTGCGGCAAACGGGGTGAACCGACGAGCCAAAACGCTGAACACGCTCGCAGCGAAAAACAAGCCCAGCCCAACCTCGGCGAGGATGGTGTTCGCGTCGTGTCCGAGAATCCACATAAGGACGACAACAGCCAGCATCAAGAACACAGACAGCCACGCAAGCCGGTAAGTCTGCATCCTGAACGGACTATATGCTGTCGTATCTGCCATAGCGTGTCCGGTGGCCTAACGACCAAGCTCAGCGACAGCCGGTGAAGGGTGCTGGCTCGCAATGTGAATGTTCAAACGTTCCATAATCGCCGACCGCAGAGCTTGTAGGCTGTTCGCTGCAGCGTCTTGTTAGATGCCAAAATCATTGCACACTCTTTCTCAATTCATCCAATGAGATCGTCTCTAGCTTTGCTTCGGGTGAAATGTGCAAGCCTGGTGTCGGAAAATCGCCAACATCGGCAGTCCAACCCAGGAACTTCCCATGCGAGTCGAATGTGTATGCTGACGGTCCGGAGGGCAAATAACGCCCAGCAGGTCCGGTCACTCTGTAGTAAATGACGTGACCGTCTGTAATCCGATAAGCTCTCA
>JAXDCU010000282.1:0-7991 GCA_034677645.1 Verrucomicrobiia bacterium | reverse complement strand
CGTCAAGGTTGACGGGCGGGTAATTGGCTCCGGAAAACCAGGGCCAATGACTCTCGACCTTGTCAGCAAGTATCGCGCTTTGACAAGAGTATCTGGCGAGCCTTTCTGAACGGTGGGTGGCCGCGTTGACGGCGGCACGTTCGTGCGGTAGGAGTGAGATCGAATATGTTGTGCATGATCTGCAAACAGAAGGAGGCGCGCGTTCATCTGACGCAGATGGACCAGGGCAAGGTCAAGAAAGTGGACCTCTGCGAACAGTGCGCCAAGGAAAAAGGCGTGGATGATCCCACAGGCTTTTCGTTGGCGGACCTGCTGATGGGACTGGGCGCCGCGCAAGAGCTGGCCCAGCCTGGCGGCGCGGGCGTGACCTGCTCGACTTGCGGCCTCACGCAAGCGGATTTCAAGAAAACTGGGCGTTTGGGGTGTCCTGATTGTTACACCGCGTTCGTGGACGGATTGGCTGGTTTGCTCAAGAGCATGCACAGGGGTGTCCGCCATGTTGGCAAGAAACCAGGCGCGCCCCGGGCCGCCAGCACTCCGGATGACCGGCTCGCCGACCTGCAACAACAGCTCGCCAGAGCTATTGCGGTCGAGAACTACGAGGAAGCCGCCCGTCTCCGCGACCAGATCAACACATTCAAGAAACCACAAGGCGGAGTGGTGACCGCTTGAGTGACGCGCGAGATGAAACTCCACGAATTCCTGCCCCCGCCCGCTCAGACAGCCCAGCAGTCCGGGCCAAACGACAAGATCGTCATGTCAACCCGGGTCCGATTGGCGCGCAACCTCCGGGGGCACTTCTTTCCAGACCGCGCCAAGAAACCCGACCGCATCAAGATATGCGGCGTGCTCCGCGATGCTGTCGAAGCGTTGCCGCAACTGGCTGGCGGCTTCGCCCAATCCATGGAGTCGCTCTCGGCTGTCGAGAAACAGACTCTGGTCGAAAGGCATCTGATCAGCCGTGAACACGCGGCGCGAGGCGTGGGCAGCGGGCTGGTTTTGAGCGCCGACACCTCACTTTGCGTGATGATCAACGAAGAAGACCATCTCCGCATGCAGTCACTAAAGCCGGGCATGCAACTGCAGGAAGCATGGCATGCGATCGACGATCTCGACACCGCGCTTGGACAAACCATGGATTTCGCGTTCAGCGACGCATTTGGCTACTTGACGGCTTGCCCAACCAATGTCGGCACCGGCATTCGCGTGAGCGCCATGTTGCACTTGCCAGCGCTTGTGCTAGCCGAACAGATGAACAAAGTCATCCAGGCCGTGAACAAACTCGGCCTCGCCGTCCGCGGTTTGTACGGCGAGGGCACCGAAGCTCTTGGCAATGTGTTTCAAGTGTCGAACCAAATGACCCTCGGCGAAAATGAAGCCGAAATAGTCGATCGCCTCAGGAAAGTGGTCCTTCAGATAATCGAACACGAGGAGAACGCCCGCGGCACACTCATGGAGCAGAGGCCTAAGACCGTTCTCAACCACGTCGGCCGGGCCTATGGCATCCTCGCCAACGCGCACAGCATTTCTTCGAAAGAAACGATGAACCTTCTTTCGCTCTTCCGATTGGGATTCGACATGGGCCTGTTCCCCGGAGTCCAACGAGCTCTGATCGACGAGTTGTCAATAGTCACCCAACCCGCTCACCTTCAGTCCCGTTTCGCGGATAAACTCCCGCCAGATGAGCGCGACATACGCCGGGCTGACATGGTGCGCCAGGCGCTCCGCAACGTCCATCGCCCAGATACCCCGCCGCCTGATGGAACACGGCCACTGGACAAATCGCCCGCTTCATAGCATTTTGTCCAGTACGCGGGTAGAACACTCGCCTTATGAGCGACGAGAATCTTAGCAACTTCACCCCTCGCGCGCAGCAGGTCTTGGCCCTGGCGCGCAAGGAGGCCGACCGGTTCAACCACAACTTCGTCGGCACCGAGCATTTGCTTCTCGGCCTGATCAAGCTCGGCCAGGGCGTGGCCGTCAACGTCCTGCACAAAATGGGGCTCGACCTCGACACCGTCAGAATGGAAGTCGAGAAACAGGTCGGAACCGGTCCCGACCAGAAAATGATCGGCAATATCCCTTACACGCCGCGCGTCAAGAAGGTCCTCTCGCTGGCCGGCAAGGAAGCCAAAGCTCTCAACCACACCTACGTGGGCACCGAACACATCCTCCTGGGTCTTCTGCGCGAAGGAGACGGCGTGGCCGCTCGCGTGCTCAAGAACCTGGACATCGACATCGAGTTGACTCGCCAGGAAATCCTCAAGGAGCTCGATCCCAACCTTGCGGCTGGCGAGGAAACCCAGCCGGAGGAAGCCCCCAAGTCGGGCGAAAAAAAAGCCGACGTCAAAACTCCGGCCCTCAAAGCGTTCGGACGCGACCTCACCGAAATCGCTCGCAAAGGCGAAATGGACCCCGTCATCGGCCGACGCGACGAAATAGAGCGAGTCATCCAGATTCTCTGCCGCCGCACCAAGAACAACCCCGTCCTTCTCGGCGAGGCTGGCGTCGGCAAGACGGCCATCGTCGAGGGGCTTGCCCAGGAAATCGCGCGGGGCAACGTGCCCGAGCTGTTGCGCAACAAGCGCCTCATTACGCTCGACCTTGCCCTCATGGTGGCGGGCACCAAGTACCGCGGCCAATTCGAGGAGCGTATCAAGGCCGTCATGGACGAAATCAGGCGCGCTAAGAATGTCATCGTGTTCATCGATGAATTGCACACCATCGTGGGCGCGGGTTCGGCCGAGGGCACCATGGACGCCTCCAATATCATCAAGCCCGCCCTTAGCCGCGGCGAAATGCAGTGCATCGGCGCCACTACGCTCACCGAGTACCGCAAGTATATCGAGAAAGATGCCGCGCTCGAACGCCGCTTCCAAACCATCAAGGTCGAGCCCCCCTCGGTCGAGGAAGCCGTCCAGATTCTCACCGGCCTCCGCCCAAAGTACGAGGAACATCATAAGATGGAACTCACCGACCGGGCGGTGGATGCCGCGGTCAAACTCTCCGACCGCTTCATCACAGGACGGTTCTTGCCCGACAAAGCAATCGACGTCATGGACGAGGCCGGCGCGCGCGCCCGCATCAGCGCCATGACCCGCCCCCCCGACGTCAAACAGCTCGAAGTCGAAATCGAGGGAATCCGCGCTCGAAAAGAACGCGCCATCAAAGAACAGGACTTCGAAGGCGCCGCGGCAATGCGCGACAAGGAAAAACAGGCCAACGGCAAACTCGAGGCGATCCTCAAACACTGGCAAATCACCCGCGAGGAAAAACGCGTCCGCGTCGACGAAGAAGATATCATGCACGTGATCGCCAAGTGGACCGGCATTCCGCTCCAGCGCATGGGCCAGGACGAAGCACAGAAGCTCTTGGCCATGGAAGGCGAACTCACCCGCGTCGTCATCGGACAGAACGAGGCCGTCAACGCCCTCTGCAAAGCCCTCCGCCGCTCCCGAGCCGATCTCAAGGACCCCAAACGACCGATCGGTACGTTCATGCTTCTTGGTCCAACCGGCGTGGGCAAAACTCTCCTGGCCAAAACACTCGCGGAACAGATGTTTGGCGACGCCAAGTCCCTCGTCCAGCTTGACATGAGTGAGTACATGGAGAAATTCAATGTCTCACGCCTGATCGGATCGCCCCCGGGCTACGTCGGATACGAGGAAGGCGGCCAACTGACCGAACAGGTCCGCCGCAAACCGTATTGCGTTGTGCTGTTCGACGAGGTCGAAAAGGCCCATCCGGAAGTGACCAACATGCTGCTTCAGATTCTCGAAGAAGGAAAACTCACTGACAGCTTCGGCCGCGCGGTCGACTTCCGAAACACCATCATCCTGCTCACCTCCAACGTGGGCTCGGAGAGTCTGCGCAAACAGACCATGATCGGCTTCACTCCTGCCTCCGAGCAGTTCAGCTACGAGAAAATGAAGGAAAAAATCCTCGACGAAACCAAGAAGGTCTTCCGCCCCGAATTCATGAACAGGCTTGACGACGTCATCGTATTCCGATCGCTGACAAAAACCGACCTGATCAAGATTCTCGACCTCGAGGTCGCCAAAGTCGTGGACCGGCTCAAGGGCAAGAATATCAAGCTCGTGCTCGACACCGCCGCCAAAGAGTTCCTCACCGAGAAAGGTTACGACCCGCAGTACGGCGCGCGCCCAATGCGCCGCGCCGTCGAGCGTTGTCTCGAAGACCCGCTGGCCGAGGAGATTATTCGCGGCAGCTTCCCGGGACAGGAGCCAATCCTCGTTAGCGTCCAAGACGGCAAGCTCGTGTTCCATCAGAAGGCGCCCACTCCTGAAACCGTCGTCGGCGGCCAGAGCCAAACCCCAGCATCCGCAAGTTAGTGATCTTCACCATGAAAACCTTAGCCCGCCTCTTACTCTCAGCGGTAGTTATCCTGGCGGCGGCGGCAGGTTCAACCGCGGACCAGCCAAAACCCACGAGCCATACCCTGTTCAATGGCAAAGACCTCGCCGGCTGGATTCCCGTCCATGACGTGATGTTCCAAGTCCACGATTCAAATCTCCGACTCGTGAAGGGAATGGGCTGGCTCAGGACGGAAAAGGAGTACAGCGACTTCGCCCTCGAGTTCGAATGGCGCGCGCTCGAAGAGAAGTACGACAGCGGCATCTTCATTCGCGCTGGCCTGGACGGCAAACCCTGGCCCAAAGACGGCTGGCAGGTCAATCTCCGCTACGACGCCCTCGGCGGACTGGTCAAGGGCTTCCGCCCCGTCGTCCCTGCCGAGACGCCCAAGATGCCCGTCAACCAGTGGGTCAAATTCCGCATCGAAGCCAAAGGCCGCAAAGTCACCCTCGATGTGGACGGCGAGCGGGCTTGGGAATCCGATGCCGTCGATGCCGTCCGCGGCTGCATAGGCATACAAGCCGAAGACAAATCATTCGATTTCCGCAACATCAGGATTACCGAATTTGGCCAAGCCGCGAAGTAGCTCTCTCCGACCCACTGCTTCGCAATCGAATGTGGCTGCGGCCACCCGATGATCAACATCAGGACGGCATCCGCTCCGAGCCACCGGTGTACGAGTCTGACTCCACCCATTCTCGCATCGGCCGCGAGGCGCCACACTCCAAACACTGCGTCATGTCGTACCCTGTTCCGCACCGAGGACACACCGCCCGCTCGGCAAAAGTGTCAAATTGCTCGGAGCAGCGCCCGCACACCCAGAATGCCCCTCGCACCGGCGCTTTGTGACATGACGGACAGGCAAGACCGTCGTGGCGCGGGCCTTCAGTAACGCGCGCTAACATGCGCGCGTGCTGGAAGCCTTTAACACACTGCAACAGCAGAAACACGGCAAGAATGCCTATCCAGATCGAGCCTGCATACAAGGCGAGACCCGCCAACGCCGCCACGCCCACAAAACCCAAACCGCTCGCCACGGTGAGGCTTCGGGCACGGCCAATTACAAACCAAAGCAGCGCCCGGAGTATCTGTCCCCCATCCAGGGGATACACCGGCAGCAGATTGAACACGAGCAGCACGATGTTGATGATCGCAATCGCCTGGATCAAACCGTGCAAGTCCGGTCGCGTGCCTTCCCATCCCAACGACGAGCTCAAAAACCAAAGCCCCGCCAGGACCGGCGCAAGCACCAGGTTCACCAGCGGCCCGGCCGCGATGCTCCATAGCGTCGCCCCAGGCCGCGGCGGCGGCGCCACGTATGCCACTCCGCCAAGCGGCCAGAGGACTATTTGATCGGCCTTGCCACCGACCGATCTGCAGGCCAGCGCATGTCCGAACTCGTGCATCAACACCAGACCGAACAGCGAGACATATTCAAACGCATTCCAAACCAACGAAGAGTAATCCGTCTTCCGATTGCTAATCTCGTAGGCGGCCACCAGAAACCAGGACCAGTGCAAATAGACCTGAATCCCGGCGGCCCCAAACAGACGTGCCGCACCATTGCGTGTCGGTGTCATAGTAAACTCGACTCAACCAGACGCCTCCAATCGTGATGGACCCGGCTCGCGGTGTCGATAACCTTCTTGGCGAGCTACCCGCGGCCAGTGCAGCCGCCGGTCGTCGGTAGGGTTTGCTGGTAGTGTGCCCGCGAATATAGTGTCAATAGTGAGGACTGACCCCTCGACGCAGCGAGAGTTTTCTGGTTGTCGGGCTGGCCAGGTTAGGGCATCAAACCGTCATGCTCTATCTGTACGCGGCGTTAATCGGACTGGTCAGCGGCGTCGTCAGCGGCTTGTTCGGCGTGGGCGGCGGGATTGCCATGGTGCCGGCGATGGTCTTGCTGCTTAAGCTGGACATAAAGGCGGCGGTCGGCACTTCGTTGGCGGTGATAATCCCAACCGCCATTGTTGGGGCGCTCAAACACCATGATCTCGGTCATGTTCAGTGGAGGGTTGCGCTCGCACTGATGCCAGCGGCAATGGCTGGCGGTTACATGGGTGCTTGGCTGACCAAACATATCCCCGCGGCGGATTTGAAACGCATGTTTGGCGTGTTCCTGGTTCTTGTTGGCTTGAGGCTGTTGTTAGGCAAATGATCATGAACTCGGTGGGGACTCTCCACTGCGTCCCCATTTGTTGGGCGAAATCAGAGACCGAGTGGAATCGGTTCCTACCCGATTCACGGGAGGGGACAAAACGGAGTTTGCGGCAATACATGGCCGGTTTGCCTGAGCCTGATCACAAGGCGTTGTTTTGCATTGAAGGGCGCGGTGAATTCGGCAGTCTAACGGCTTATGACTAATCGGAGTGCGCGGCGCCGGTTTCTCGCCAACGTCGCTTGTGCCGGCGCGTTCGCGGCTGTGGCCCGCGGGCCTGCCGCCATTTCAGAGTCGTTCCCAAACACGCCGGGGTTTGATTCTCCACTGACCGATTTCCACGTCCACCTCGACAACAGCACCATCGACAAGGTTCTCGAACTGCCGCGGGCACGCGAGGTTAGATTTGGCATCGTTGAGCATGCGGGCACCAAGGAGAACAAATACCCGGTGGTACTGAGTAACGACGACGAGCTCGGTCACTTTCTGGCCATGCTCAGAGACAAGCCCGTCTATCGGGGAATCCAGGCCGAATGGACCGATTGGATGGGGTGTTTTTCCAAAGAGGCGCTTGCGAGGCTCGATTTCGTCCTCTCTGACACGATGACTTTCCCCGCCAAGGACGGCCAACGCGTCAAGCTTTGGGAAGACAACTCCCTGGAGCGAGTAGGTTTGACCGACCCGGAGAAATTCATGGACCGTTACGTGGACTGGCACATCGAGATTCTCGAACGCCAGCCGCTCGACATCCTGGCCAACACAACATGGTTGCCCGCCGCTTTCGCGCCCTATTACGACCGGCTTTGGACCCACGCGCGCATGGACAAGGTCATCGCCACCGCGGTCAAACACCGCGTCGCGCTCGAGATAAGCGCCAGCTTCAAACTGCCGAGCCTAACGTTTCTGAAAACCGCCAAGGCAGCAGGCGCGAAGTTTTCCTTCGGCTCGAACGGCAGATATCCGAACATGGGCAAGCTAGGCTATTGCCTCGACATGGCCCGCCAATTAGGCCTCAAGCGGGAGGACCTGTTCGCGCCCGCGGTTTCTGGCCAAAAGGCGGTTGAACGTCGGCGCTGGGGTTAAACTTCCAGCGGCACCGCCCCGTTCCTATGCCGGGTCGGGGCTAACACGGTTCCTGATCGCGCAATCACGGCTATGAAAGAGAAAACAGTAACTGCTACCTCACAACTCACGCGTCGCCGGTTTCTCCGGTCGGCCGTTGTCACCTCAACTTTCCTCGCGGTGCCAAGTCATGTACTGGGCTTGCGCGGCCAAACCCCGCCTAGCGGCCGACTGAACATCGCCGGCATCGGGGTCAGCGGCCAAGGCGCGGGCGACCTCGACAGCATCACGAAGGCAAGCCCCGTGAACATTGTCGCGCTGGCGGACGTGGACTGGGCGCATGCGGCGCACACGTTCAAGCGCTACCCCGATGCAAAAGCGTTCAAGGACTACCGGA
>JAXDCU010000281.1:0-7531 GCA_034677645.1 Verrucomicrobiia bacterium | reverse complement strand
AGGGCTTGCACGAACGCCTCACCACACGCGGTGGTGTTGGTGCTGGAAATGCATGAAGCGGTGAAGCGGATTTCCAGCGCGCCATTCTTTGGGGTAAGGTCGTTGAACACCAAGTCCACGGCGCGGTTCGCTCCCCCGGCGGTGGCAGCGACGTCAAGGCGCTCGGCCACGAGCCGGCCGTTGATGCGAACGTCAAAGCAATTAGTGCGAGTGTCGAGCCCGCGCGTGGCGGCGAACTTGAGTCGGGCATGATAGATGCCCGGGCCGACCGTCAGGTTCACCCAAAAATCGCGTCCGTGGACGCCATAGCGATACAGCTCTGGCTCACTCGTGTCGCTGATTTCGCCAAGGGCGGCGTTTGTCCACCAACACGCGGCCACTGTGTCGGCGCCATTGGCCAAACGCGTCACCAACTCCGTGCCAGGTCGCCAGTAGTTCCCTGCCGTGTCGCGATAATCCTCACGCTTCGGGTAGCCAAAGACCATCCTCTGCGGCTCGGTTGGCCCTGTGCCCGACGGGAAATTTGCCACGCCCGTCGCCGCACTAAACTGAACCTCGGCCATATTGACGCGCGCCCCTTTCGAGAGCGGGTTGCCGCAACCGCGCGCGACCAGTTTCAGAGTGTGCGGGGCCTGAGCCAAACCGTTGCGATAGTAGAGCACCTGTCCGTCCCGCTCCGCAGGATTCCAACAGTCCACTCCAACTAGCTGCTTCTCACCGTCCAGGTATACATCAGCGAGCCCACCCGTTGGTCCGAACCCGCCGAGGAGTCGGACTTGGTTTCCGGTGAACCGGGCGGTGACGGAGGCGTTGGCGCTCTCGGTGGCGCGCCCCGCGCTTGGCTCGCTTCGCCAGGCTCCTTCAAACAGCAGGGATTCAGGTTTCAGAACCGCTTGCGGATCGGAGCCAGTGACCACCACGTGCCGGTGGCCGTCATGGCGCAGCGTGACGATGGCATCGCCATTGGGGAGTCGATTCACGGTGTAACCGTTGTTCACGAGATTGCCACGCCGACGGAGGTCGGTTCCGCCGGCCGTGATTCGTTTCGGCACGAAAGCGATCCGCAGCACGGTGATCGTCGCGGGTGGCGCGTCAAACGTCTCGTAATCGACCCGACCATCGCCATATCTGACCGCTTTGACAACGGCAGTGCAGCGCATGATGTGGTTCTCGCGATTGGCGCCGAGTGCCTCCGGCAGCCATCCCATCGCCGCCTGCACGAACCGGAGCGGCATCGGATGCGCTATGTTGAACCAATCCCCAGTCACGACGATGCCGCCGTCGAGGTTATCCTCCGTGACGCCGGTTTCGTGGGCGTCGTAGGTTTGGAGAACCATCTGGCGGTATGCAAGTTCGCGCATCCACTGGCTTTCGGCGACGACGGCGTAGTGAGCGAATGTGGGTGCGACATCGAGAGGCGCATACCAGAGCGAGCGGTCGCAACAACTTGAGGATTCCGGGTAGGCCCAAGCGCCACTGTACATGTCTCCGGCCGAGGCGGGGCTGGCGCTGGCGCGGTTGAGGAAAAGCGCGAGGATGTTGCGGGCATCGCTCCGCCAGTTCGGAAACTCGAGTGGGTGTTCAATGATGTAGGCGGCTGCATCGGGGGTAGTCAGGCAGTTCTGCGTCGGATTTGGCCAGTCCCAGAAATAGCGGCCCCAGGTATCGTCGGCCAGCCACGCGGGCAGGAGTTTGTCGCGCAGGTATCGGCGTCCGGCGTCACGGGCTGTGCGAAGACAATCGTTGCGTCCTGTGTGGCCCAAACGAATTAGCTCATCCAGAAAACCAAGAATCAGCGTCACGCCACCGGTCTGCTTGTTGTCCTTCCACTGTGTCTGCTCAGGATTCGCGTAGCGCGGCCAAGGATCGGCGTCCGGATTCGAGTCGCAGCGTTCCGCGAGCAGGTCGCCCCAATGTTGGGCGGCTTCCATCCAGCGCGTGTTTCCAGTGACCTGGTAGGCGCGCAGGAGGGCCTGGCCGGTCGAAGCGCAAAGGTCCAATTGAATCATCCCCCGCGGATCGGTCTTGAAGAAGGCCTTGCCTTTCGTTGGGACGCTCACAAACAAACCAGGCCACGCGTGATCAGCCGGGGTCTGACAGTGGTCCACGATGTAATCCGCCAGATAAGTGAGGTGCGCGATGGCGGCCGCGTCGCCGGTGTAACGGTAGTAGTCGACGAATCCATTGAGTGCGCTGGTCGCGCGCTGGCTCAGATCGCCGTTGCCCCAATCGCCCGGGTCACGGGGAGTGATGAACCCGTTCGAGGAAATCCGCCAGAAGCCGCTAAAGACATATGCCGGATATGCGGCGACGGCGTTGGTGGGCGAGGTCCAAGGATAGCGTTTCAGTGTCTCAGCCGCGATCCGAACGCGGAAATCGCACTGACCATTCAGCCCCTGATACCAAGGCGCGATCACGCCATGCCGGTCCGCCACCGCCGCGTGGCCATAGTACCTCGACTGCACAACGGCCCCAAAAACGGGGCCCGAAAAGAAGGCCAGCACGCAAAGCGCGAGAGAGAAGCTTCTCACCGAGCACATAGTCAATAACTGTTATCCCGCCATGTCTATCATTCGACCGTCAGGCCGTCGAGCCATACGGTGAACGGATCGCCTCCCCACGAGTCTAGCGCCAAGCTTATTGCGTCGATTCGGTTGAGCTCCACGGCGCCGGTCACTGATCGCTGCCACGCCGGATCGCCGTTCAATGGGACTTGGATGTGCATCCATAACCAGCGCGCTTCGCTGCACGGAGGATCGTTCAGGAGGTTCGCCTCCTTGGCGGGCTTGTACTCGATGTGCCCGCCGCGCCCGATGAGCCTGACGACCGGCCCGGCATTCTGGTACCCTGGTGTATTTGGGTTCCGCGCCTTGATCCAAAAACTGAGTCGCAGGTTGTTCGAGAAATCCCAGCCCGCATCGCGCGTGGCTGGGTAGATCGCGGTCGCGTAGGCGCCAGGATACGGGTTTGGTGAAAAGCGCAGGCACTGAGCGCCGACCACGCCAGGCAAATCGTCAACGAACAAGACGCGGCCCTTGCCTGAATCGTTCAGTTCGAGTTCGAATCCCCACCGCGCCGCTTGTCCCTCGGTCCCGAGTTCGAGTGTTACTGGATTGACCACGGTCAAATCGCGCCAAGCCAGGGCGGCTGACGACCCGTTGTGGGCGGTCAGGCCGAGCCTGTAGAATCCGGCCTTGTCGAAAGTGGGCTCGATCCAAGCCTGTGTTCCGGCTGGGTCGTCGAGCCACCACTGGAATTGAAGCGGCGCGCCACCGGGATCGCCGCTCGGAGAAGCGTCGAACCTGACGGGCCGGCCAATGACCGCGACATCAGGACCGACGATCACGACTGTCGGCGTGGTCAGAGCGGCCGGAGCCTCAGCCAGTTCGATGAGGTTCGTCACATCCTCGAGCACGTTGCCGAGCGTGTTGTTGGCGAGGATGTTCCCAGCCAGAGTAATGGCATTGCCCCACCGTCCCCAGATGCCAAAGCGGTTGTTCACGATCCGGTTTCGTTGGACGACCCAGTGTTCGGTGCGCCACTGGCGCCCCTTTGACGCGACATCGCCTCGGAACGCGATTCCAGCGCCGTTGTTGTCGTGGAGATTGTTGCCGTCGATGAGCGTGTGGCTGGAGGGACCGCCGACGATGACGATTCCGCCGTGACCAAAGCCGGGTTCTGGCGCGTTATGCCAGCCGTTTGTCAAGCCGTTGAACGCCGCCTCATTCCCAATGAGCACCGTCTGATCGCTGCCACCAAGCCAAAAGCCGTAACTGCCGTGGTTGGCTTTGTTGCGGATGAACACATTGCCTGGACTCCAGGACTCGACGCAGTTGTTGTTTGCATGGGAAGTGTCGTTTTCCACAAACACGTTCCCGCGCGACACCCATCTGTTCAGCGGCCGGATGAAAACACCATCGCCGCCGTGCGTGATGTCGTTTCGGTACCAGTAGTTGTCGTCCGACCCGGTCTCGATAAGCACGCAGGTCGAGTCACGCGCATGCACCTCCCCGGCCGCGCGATCGATCCGGATACCATACGAGAGATTGTTGCTTAGGAACTTGTTTCGACTCGATTTCCACAGCTTCGCACATGTGTTCGAGCACTCGGAGAAATCGTTTTCCGATACCAAGTTGTCATCCGAATCGACCAGATGAATGCCATCCCACACGCGATTTGCCCGGTTCTTTCTGACAACCGACTGCCGCACGCCTTCCATCAAAACGCCCCCTCTGGCTGGCAGCTCGCCCCAGCCGTGTGTTGGATTGTGATAATTGTCGGAGAAATCGCACTCCTCGATCGTGACCGCGCTCGCCCAGCGCACGACTAGTCCCGTGGCGAACCCATGCGCCCTGAGGTCCCGCAGAGTAACACACGTCGCGCCCTCGATCAGAATGCCGGCGCCCGCGTCCTCAAGCGACTTCATGTCTCCCGTGCGCCCTGGACCAATCAATGTCGCCCCGTTGCCGTCGATTGTCACATGGCTGGCGCGGACAATCATCCTGGCCGGCAAGCGCGCCCCGGAATCGAGGCTCAGATCGTTCGTCACGACTATGGTTCCAGTCGTGTCACCCGGCCCCGCCCAGGCGGATAGCACGACCCCGAATGCCGCGAGATGGAGTGCGGTACGCATTGTTCGCAATTTTCGCTGCCACAGCAAATACGCCGGAATGCCGCTTAGCACAATCACAAGTCCCGGCAGCGTGTTGGCACGCGTTTTAGCCGAAACGAGCAAATCAAGCGCGATCAACGAGGCGACGATGACATACACGGCCGGCACAACTGGGTAGCCGAAGGCGTGATAGGGTCTTTCGTCCGCCGGACGTTTCCACCGCAAGACAAACAAGCCGATGATGGTGAGCACGTAGAAAAGCAGCGCCGCGAAGATGACATAATCCAGCAGGTCGCCGTACGTGCCTGACAACGTCAGCAGAACAGCCCACGCGCATTGAATGGCGAGGCCGTTCCGCGGCACGGCGCGCCGGTTGAGCCGGCCCACCCCGGCAAAGAATAGCCCGTCCCGCGCCATCGCATAATACACGCGCGCCCCGGCCAGGATCATTCCGTTCAGGCATCCAAAAGTGGAGACCATGACCAAGATCGCCATGACCACCGCGCCACGCGCGCCGAAAATGACTTCGGCCGCGGCCGTCCCGACCCGGTTGTCGGCGGCGAATTGCATGCCGCGTTCGAGCACCGTTGCGCCCGAGGGGCTTCCCTTGAGAGGTAACGCGACCAAGTAGGCAACGTTGGCCAGGACGTACAACAGACAAACAAGCCCCACGCCCAGCAGCAGACTCAACGGAAGGTTGCGTTTTGGGTCCTTTACTTCCCCCGCGGTGAACGTGACGTTGTTCCAGGCATCGCTCGAAAACAGCGATCCCACCATCGCCGTCCCAATGGCAGCCATCAGACCCAATCCCGCAAGAGGGAACGCCGCTGGAGCGCTGCCCTGGGTTCCGGGCGGTTGGGTGAACGAGGCGGACCAGAGATCGGCGAAGTTCGCCCTAAGCGTCCCAGAATGAGCGCCCAGAGCGCATCCCAGCCCAATCAGAAGCGCGAGCGCGGCAATCTTAGTGAACGTGAAAAAGTTCTGGACTCGTTTGCCTGTGCGCAGGCCAGTTGAGTTTGACCAGGTCAGCAGCACCAGAACGCCAATCGCCACAAGCGACGTCGGCGATATCGAGAATCGGCCCCACTGTGCAAGCTTCTGGCTCTCGGAAATTGCCGGCGCCAGCACGCCAAGAAACTTGGCGAATGCGACCGCGACCGCGGCGATCGTGCCGGTCTGAATGACCAGGAACAGCGTCCAACCGTACAGGAAACCACAGAGTGGGTTGTACGATTCCCTGAGATATACATACTGCCCGCCGGCTAACGGCATCATTGCTGCCAGCTCGCCATAGCTCAGGGCGGCAAAGACCGTGAGCAAGCCCGACAAAAGCCACGCGACAAACAGCCAGCCGGCGGAACCGAGCTGGCGCGCCATGTCCGCCGACACGATGAAAATACCCGACCCGATCATCGACCCGGCCACAATCATCGTGGCGTCGATCAGACCGAGGCCCCGCACCAACTGGCACGGCGCTCCCGCGGCAATGTCTTGTTTGTCACACATGGCTACAAACGTTTCTCCCCATGAACCTTGCTTTACCGCGTAAACGCGGGACTCTGACGGGCGGCCGCTCTGCATGGTCCGCGGCATTGTCCGGCTCGCGACCGGTCAGAGTTCCGCCTTCAGGCGGCTTCGTCGTGGACCAGACCGCACGGTTCATGGGCTCAATGCGCATCAACCTGTTGGATGTCAGAGCGTTCCATGAACCGCCGTGCAGGGCTGGACCTGCCTGCACCACGGTTGCGGCAGGCAGACCGCCTGGGCCAGCCGCGACCTTGCCGTGCCACGGAACACGCCAGCACGCCCCCGCAGGCGCAGCGGTCGCGTCTCTACCGGCCGGTTCATACTGACCGGTCATGTTTCTCGCGCGCAGGTTCGTGGTCCCGGCGTCTCCACAGTCAATCATGGTTCTTGTTCATTCGACTTCGGCGCGCGCCGAACAGAAAGTAGACGGCCAAACCCACGGCCATCCAGACGACAAACCTAATCCAGGTGATCAATGGCAGCGCAACCATCAAGAAGCCGGAAGACCAAATGGCAAGTAGCGGCACGACGGGCACAAGAGGAGTGCGGAACGGACGTGGCCAGTCAGGTCTTGTGAACCGCAGCACAATCACGCCAATCGCCACCAAAAAAAACGCGAAAAGCGTGCCTATGTTCGTGAGCTCGACCATCTCGTTGATGTTCGTGATCCCGGCGAACACAGCCACAAACACACCCGTGAGAATCGTCGTCACGTGCGGCGTGCGGAACCGCGGATGCACACGAGCCGCCCACGCCGGAAGAAGCCCGTCGCGCGCCATTGAGAAGAAAATGCGCGGTTGCCCAAGCTGAAAAGCAACCAACACCGACGTGTTAGCGAACAACGCGCCCACCGCGATGATCCCAGGCACCCACCGCAAATTGAAAGGCTCGAATGCCGAAGCCAATGGCTCGGCCGTGCCGAGCGTTTTCCAGGGCGCCATCCCCGTGAGAACCACCGCCACGCACACATAAAGCAACGTGCAAACGACAAGGCTCGCGATAATACCGATTGGCATGTCGCGCTGCGGATTGCGAGACTCCTCCGCCGCCGTCGACACCGCGTCGAATCCTATGTACGCGAAGAAGATGATCGCTGCGGCGCTCCAGATGCCCTTCAGCCAATTGGGAGCGAAAGGCGACCTGTTATCAGGATTGATGTAACACGCGCCCACCGCCATAAAAACCAACACGACCGCCAGCTTCAATACCACCATCGTCGTGTTGAACCTCGCGCTTTCGCGAATGCCTATCACCAACACCCACGTGATCAGCGCCACAATTAGCAACGCCGGCACGTTGAACACCACTGGCACCCCAAGAACACGCGGCGCGCTTTCCAACGCCGCGGCGTCCCGCAGCATCGTCCCACCCAACGAGCTCACATCGACCGAC
>JAXDCU010000280.1:0-6994 GCA_034677645.1 Verrucomicrobiia bacterium | reverse complement strand
ACGAAGCCGCCTGAAGGCGGAACTCTGACCGGTCGCGAGCCGGACAACGCCGCGGACCATGCAGAGCGGCCGCCCGCCAGAGTCCCGCGTTTACGCGGTAAAGCAAGGTTCATGGCGAGGTTCTGTTACAAAAGACCTCTCGCGCATTAGGACTATGCACACTGGCGTGCCACTACTTTGGCGAGTGCGGTAAAGATCAACGGCGACCGCGGATCACCGGTAGTTTTGCCGCGGCCGGCCGCGCCTGAGCGCCACGTGGCCGTCCAAGTAGACCACATTAACGCCTCGCGCGTGGGAGCGCGCATGTGGAAAAGGGGCGCCCTGCCTGAAGAAATCGCTCATGACCCAGCGCTCGCTGAGCTCGGCTTCGGGCTGGGGCTTGCTTTCATCCAGCCAAATCACGCCGGTTGACTTGATCTGACGCGGTATGAAGCCTGACGTCTCCCGCCAGTATGCCGAGGCTTCGGGGCAGTACTTGTTGCTGCGAAAACAGTAGTAGATGTAAGAGATGTTGCCCGCGGCACGGTTCTCAGGCGTGTCGATCACCGAGTCGGTTCCGCCCTTGGGCGTGTATGAAGGGTCCTGAGCGTAACGCTCGGAGAAGACGGCCTGCGGACAGTAGAGCGCCCGAGTCATGCCCGGTTGATATGCCTCAAGCGTCTCCAACAGGCCCGGATGCGGATTGTGTTCGATCGGTTCGAGAGGGTAGAAGCCAGAATGATCGTCCGCGTACATCGACAGAGCCAGATTCACCTGCCGCAGGTTGCTGGCGCATGATTTCTCGTGGGCGAGTGACTTGGTCCGAGCAAGAGCAGGCAAGAGGAGCCCCGCCAATATGGCGATGATCGCGATGACAACCAACAGCTCGATCAGGGTGAAGGCTTTGTTGATCATTACGCAGTCATCAGGGGCCAACGCAAGTTCGCCGCTTCGAGGAACCAATTCATGGAAAGGGAGGCTTCTCTTTTTGCAACGCATTCGAACCATGAGTGCGGTAGGAACACGTTGCACCGTCCCCGTTTGTCGGGCGAAATCAGGGACCGAGTGGAATCGGTCCCTACCCGGTTCATGGGGAGTCCCCTTGTTCCTGTGAACACGCTTTGGCGCAATGAACCGTGCGGTTGGGCGACGCTCCCGCGGAGCCGGGCCGCGATATACTGCACAGGCTGTGAGCGGCTCGGCTGGAGCCTCGCCCTACCGGGGAATGCATCTGGTTCATGGGGAGCATCCTTGTTTCTGTGCACACGCTTTGGCGCCATGAACCTTGCGGTCTGGTCCACAACGAAGCCGCCTGAAGGCGGAACTCTGACCGGTCGCGAGCCGGACAACGCCGCGGACCATGCAGAGCGGCGGCCTGCCAGAGTCCCGCGTTTACGCGGTAAAGCACGGTTCATGGGGAGTACTCCAGCCGTTCACAGTGGCAGAAACCGTAGCCCTGAATCGGTCAGACGAAAACGCCGGGCTCGAATCGCGCTGCCAGCGCCCTCCTCGTAGTAGACGACTAGCACAGTCCCGTCCGTGAGCTCGACAGTGGATGGGTACGCGCCAATCCTCGAGTCGATCTCGTAAGGCCCCTGCCACGTGCGGCCTTCGTCGCGACTGACGTGCAGGGCGCTGTTGGGCAGCCGATGCGAGAGCAGAATCGCTCCTGATCGCAGCCGGGTGAAATGCGGGCAGTGCCCCGCGAATCCGATGTCCTTCACCTGTCCCCAGTTCAGGCCGAGGTCGAGACTTGTCGCGAAATGCATGTTGGTGCGGTCCCCGCGCAGGGCTGCGTAAAGCACGCCGTCTTTCATTAGCACGAAGTCCGTTTCGGCATCGAGGCGCACACCGCTCCCTTTGCCGATGGGGATGGGCGGGCTCCAGGTCCGGCCTCGGTCGGCGGAGCGGACGAGGCCGCCGTATGCGGTGGACCCGTCCTCGCGATAGACGCCCAGGATGCGCGTGCCGTCAGGCAGCTCGCGCACGGGGGCCGAGCTCGGCCATCCAGGGGCCACCACGCGCGGTGTTGCATCCCAGCGCGCGCCTGCGTTGCGAGAAGCCACCAAAGCCGTCGAGCACCAGACCAACGCTCCTCCGCCCGCCGTCTTCTGTTGTTGGTAAGTGAAGAACGTGCACAGCACCGTCCCGTCTCGCATTTGTGCGACGTGCGGATCGCGATCATCGAGTGTGCTATCGAACACGGTCTCGGGCGCGCTCCAGGACCGGCCCTCGTCTCTGGAGCGGACCTGGCAAATACGCCCGCCCTTTGGCCAGTCTTGCGTGGGGAGAGACACGTGTCCGTAACCGGCGTAGAAGACGCACAGCAGATCGCCGTTTCGAAGCCGGCACACGTCTGGGAACGCCTGGTAAGTGCCCGCCGCGTCTCCGCGCGAGATCACCTTGGGCGACGCAACGGCCGCTTCGGATGCAGAGGCTTGGCTGACGACGGCGAAAAGGGCGAAGACACCGAGTGAAGCGTCGCAAGTTGCGCGCCTTAGTTTGCGCGTGGCGATCGCCAGCCGGTTGCGTCTACTGCCGTGCATTCGCGGTTCGAGACTACTCATGCTTTTGCTGGTGACATCTGAAATTGCCACTGGCTCAGGACACGACTTCAACGCAGCGTGGACAGAGCGTGGGATGGGCGGCATTTGTCCCAACAGCGGCGTCCCAATGCCAGCAGCGCTCGCACTTGTTGCCCTCAGCGCGGGCGACCATTATGCGCGGCAGAGGCGCTGACTCCCCAATCTCCACGACGGGCTTGTCCGGCGTGACCGCGGCGACGTGTTCTTGGAAATGGAGCGCCGACACATTGAGAAGCTCGCGCAGTTCTTCCTTGTGTTCGGCGAAAGGCGCCAGCGCTGTCTGTGTCCCCTCGATCGTGATGCGCGCTTCGAGCGCTTTGCCTATGAGCTTGTTTTGCCTGGCGGTCTCGAGCTCGGGCAGGGCGCGTCCGCGCAAGCCGATCAGCATTCTCCACGTTTGGCGTTCGGTCTCGTCGCACACCGGCGCGGCTGGCTGCCAGTCGGCCAAGTGGACGGAGTTTGTCGCCACACTCGGAATGAACTCCCAGGCTTCGTCCGCGGTGAAGGCAAGGATAGGCGCGAGCATTTTGCAGAGGCCCTGCGCGACCGTGTGCAGAGCAGTCTGCGTCGAGCGCCTCCGGGGCGAATCGGCGCGGTCGGTGTAGAGACGGTCTTTGACTACGTCGTGGTAAAACGCGGAGAGCTCGACCGCGGCGAACTGACTGACGCGCTGGTAAACGAGGTGAAAATCGCACTCGTCATACGCCCGGACGACATCGGCTTCGAGCCGGGCGAATTCGTCCAACAACCATCGGTCGAGGCCGGTCATGCGGTTGGCGGGGACGGCGTGCTTGGATGGGTCGAAGCCGTCGAGGTTTGCCAGTTGGAAGCGGAGAGTGTTGCGGAGCATGCGGTACGTCTCCGCCACCTTCTCAAGACGATCTTCGCTCACGACCGTGTCGCCGCGGAAATCCTGCGAGGCAACCCAGAGCCGGAGGATATCGGCTCCCCACCTTTTCACATAGGCATCGGAGGTCTGGGGTTTGACGTAGCCACCCGGCGCCTGCTTGCTCTTGGCGATCTTCTCGCGCTCGGCATCGAGCACGAAGCCGTGCGTCAAGACCTGCCGGAACGGCGGGGCGCCATTGCCAGCGAGCGAGAGCAGCAACGAAGACTGGAACCAGCCGCGGTGTTGATCGCTGCCTTCGAGGTAAAGATCGGCCTGGAATGGGAGCGTGCTTCCGCGAAGTTCGGGTCTTCTGGCTATCACTGTGTGAGAGGAGGACCCAGAGTCGATCCAGACATCGAGTGTGTCGGGCGACTTGGCAACGGCCTCGGAGCCTGCCCAGTCGTCTGGGCGGCATTGTGCCCAGAGAACTTCCGCTGGCTGTTCGAACCAGTAATTGGAGCCGTGCACGGCCATAAGATCAGCCACTCGGCGGACAACACGAGCATCGAGAATGGCATTGCCCTGCAAGTCGTAGAAAGCGGGCAGCGGGACGCCCCAAGCGCGCTGGCGTGAAATGCACCAGTCGGGTCGCGACTTGACGGCGGCTTCGATCCGGTTGCGCATGTAATCTGGAATCCACTGAATCTGACCGATGGCGACAAGAGCGCCCTCGCGCAAGCTGAGCGGGTAAGCTTGCTGGCTGGAGACGCCGGTGTTCGGCGGAGTCCCTGTCGCGTGGCTGTCGGGCGCGTGGTCAACTTTGATGAACCACTGGTCCATTGCGCGGAAGATGACGGGTGTCTTGCTGCGCCAACAATGCGGATAGCTGTGGTGATAGTGCTCGTCGAACATGAGGAATCCGCGCGTGCGGAGCTCGTGGATGACCGCGCGATTGGCGTCACTTTCGCCGTGCTGTTCGAGTATTGACTTGCCGACGAGCGTGGTGGGCATCTGTTGCTCAACGGGCATGTCGGTTGTGTGGGCGAGACAACCGTCGTCGTCCACGGGCGAGTAGATCGGCAGACCGAGGCGGCGGCCCAGGGCGTAGTCTTCGAGGCCGTGGCCCGGCGCAATGTGCACAAAGCCGGTCCCGGTCACATCATCGACGAACTCGTCGCCGGCGACTAGGCGACCGGTGCGATTGCAGAACGGGTGTTGGTATTCGAGGTCGTTAAAATGAGCGGCCTCAAGGCT
Organism: Verrucomicrobiia bacterium; assembly: GCA_034677645.1. Taxonomy (GTDB): domain Bacteria; phylum Verrucomicrobiota; class Verrucomicrobiia; order Limisphaerales; family J093; genus JAAYVR01. The sequence continues at coordinate 2,347 of JAXDCU010000280.1, read as the reverse complement.
GCGGACGATTTGGTAGGATGGCCATCTGCACTTTTCAGCCACGGCGCTTAGCAGCATGGTGGAGACGAGGTAATCCTCGCATCGGCCTTCCTCGTCGCCCAGGCTGACGCGAACGAGCGAGTAGCTGAAGGTCGAGTTGTATGCGATCGCCAAGTTGGCCGGAAGCGTCCAGGGCGTTGTAGTCCAGACCAGGACGAACGCGCCCGGGCGTCCGACGAGCGGGCACTTCACATACACGCTTTGGCTTATATGGTCCTTGTATTCGACCTCGGCCTCGGCCAAGGCAGTGCGGCAAGGAATGCTCCAGTAAACGGGTTTCTTTCCGCGATAGACAAAGCCCTGCTCGACCAAGTTGGAAAGGAGGCGCAGTTCGTCTGCTTCGTAATCGCGGTCGAGCGTCAAGTAGGGGTGTTCCCAATCGCCCAAAACGCCGAGGCGCTCGAATTGGACGCGCTGGATGTCCACGTAGCGGCGCGCATAATGCTCGCACTCACGGCGGATTGCGGTGGGGCTTAGATCGGTTTTGCCGCTTTTGCGCAATGCCTGCGCGACCTTGAACTCGATGGGCAATCCATGACAGTCCCATCCAGGCACGTAGGGTGCTTGCCAGCCGCGCATTGTCTTGTACTTGACGACGATGTCCTTGAGGACCTTGTTAAGCGCGTTGCCAATGTGGACGTCGCCGTTGGCGAAAGGCGGGCCGTCGTGCAGCACGAATCGGGGCGCGCCAGCTCTCGCGGCTTGGACGCGTTCGTACAAGCGCTCGGACTGCCAGCGGGCCAGGCGCTCAGGCTCACGCTTGATCAGGTCCGCCTTCATCGCGAACCCGGTGCGCGGCAGATTCAATGTTTCTTTGTATTCCATCGCAGTTTGGGGACCGGCGCCTGCCGGTCAACGCCGCGAGCGTCCGTCCCATCCGAGCCGCCGGCGGCATACCCAGGCGATGTTGCCGGTCGGTTGAATGGCGCGGAGGCGGAGCGGCGCAAAGCAAGTAATTAAACCCGGAACGCCCGTAGTTGACAAGTTGGCATTCGAGGCTCTGAATCATGCGCAACGTGAGTGACCCAGACAAACAGCCGATCGAGCAAAGCCCCGACAACAGCCAAGTGCCCGCCACAAATCGCTGGCTTGATGCACACGAGACCCTGCTGCGACTCGCCCTGGATCGGCAACCAGCCGAGCGGACTCGCGGTTTTCTCACTGGCATGCTTGAACGATTGCGAGCGACGGGTGTGGCAGCTCCCCAACCGATCAGCACGCCCTATGTCAACACGATCCCTCTCGACCAGCAGCCGCCGATGCCTGGCGATCGCGCCCGCGAAAAACGGATCAAGAGCTACATTCGCTGGAACGCCATGGCTATGGTCGTGAATGCGAATCGCCAGCACGGCGGACTCGGCGGCCACATCTCGACCTACGCTTCGAGTGCGACGTTGTACGAGGTTGGATTCAACCATTTCTTCCGCGGAGCCGGAGACGGGCGCCCTGCCGACTTGGTTTACTTTCAGGGTCATGCTTCACCTGGCATATACGCCCGCGCATTTCTTGAAAGACGCCTTGAGGAGCAGCACCTCCAGAATTTCCGGCAAGAGCTCGCCGATGGGGGCGGTCTTTCCTCCTACCCGCATCCGTACTTGATGCCTTGGTTCTGGCAGTTTCCCACCGTCTCGATGGGGCTGGGGCCGATTATGTCCATCTACCAGGCGCGCTTCAACCGATACCTCAAAGCGCGCGGTTTTCTGACCGACCCCGAACCTCGGGTCTGGTGTTTCGTTGGTGACGGCGAGTGCGACGAGCCGGAGACGCTCGGGTCGCTTACGCTCGCTTCGCGCGAACATCTGGACAACCTGACCTGGGTGGTGAACTGCAACCTGCAGAGGCTCGATGGCCCGGTGCGTGGCAACGGCAAAATCATACAGGAACTCGAAGCCGCCTTCCGCGGGGCGGGCTGGAACGTGATCAAAGTGGTCTGGGGATCGGACTGGGACCCGCTTCTGGCTGCCGACAAAACAGGACTCTTGGTCAAGCGAATGGAAGAGGCGCTCGACGGCGACTATCAGAAGTACTCGGTCGAACGCGGCAGCTACACTCGGCGCCACTTCTTCGGTCGCTACCCTGAGCTGCTCGAACTGGTGAATCACCTCACCGATGACCAGATCAGCAAGCTGCTGCGTGGTGGACACGACTCGGCGAAAGTATACGCGGCTTACCAGGCGGCTGTCCAACACCGCGGGTCGCCCACGGTTATTCTGGCCAAGACAGTCAAGGGCTACGGCCTGGGCGAAGCAGGCGAAGGCCGCAACAGAACACACCAGCAGAAGAAACGTAACGAGAAAGAACTGCGCGA
>JAXDCU010000279.1:0-4388 GCA_034677645.1 Verrucomicrobiia bacterium | reverse complement strand
GCGATGGCGCCGGGCTGCGACTCACACTCAAGATTTTCGAAGGCCAACCTTCGAGTCTGGACGCGCCGCCTCGCAATCAACCGCGCGCCGAGCTGCAAACCAACGTAACTCTCGCGGCGGGCCAATCCTTGGAAGTGGCGCTTGCGTGGAGACCGGACCATTTCGCCTCCGATTTCTACTATGTCCTGGGTCAGTTGTGGGATGGGGCGGTCGAGGTTGATCGCATCCAAAGCGGCTTCGTCATACGGAACGGAAAGGCAATCACAAGCGGTCCGGCACTCGAGTTCCGGAACAACTACCTGCATCTCGGAAAGCGTCCCGTGTTCATGTTTGGCACGGACGACTGGGCCTACGTCTTCAACACGAAACGCGAGACTCCTCTGCAATGGCTGCGAGACATGCGGCTGCGGCGCGATATGGGCGTGCAAATCTACGAGAACCTCCAGTTCGGCGCGCTTCCGCCGTTCACGTCCGAGAGCGACGGCGAAGCGCGCGAGCGGATGTTTCGCAAAGTGGACGGCGTGATACAACTTGCCCAACAACATCAGCAGGTCTATTTCGCCGGCCTGCTGATCGGCTACAACACATCGCCGTCCGACGCGGACTTGAGGTCTCAGAGCGAGTTCTGTCGCGACTTTGCTACGCGCTACGCGGACGTGTCGGGCTTGATCCATTACCTTAACGGCGATCTCCGCTGCCAAATAACCGACGCTGTTACCTCGCACTGGAACCAGTTCTTACGCGAGCAATACGGTACGACCGACAGACTCCGCGCCGCATGGGGCTCGCGTGCGCCCGCTGTAGAGATTGGATCAATCCCGGCGGAGGACTTCAATGACTGGGGGCAAGCCTGGGATGATATCAAGGTTCGGGACCTCAACCATTTTCGCGCCTGGCTCATCCGCCGCTGGCACACCAGCCTGATAGCGGCCATTCGCGAGTCCGACCTCAACCATCCCACTAGCTCTGAGTTCTACCAACTGCCGCACCAGGGCGTCGACCTCCCAGCCGCTATCGATGGAGTGTGTCTGGCTAACTTCGGCTACTTCGACAAGCCTGGCGCGGACCTAGCTCGTTTCCCGGCGATCTGCCTGTACAACGACCAGAGGGCGCGCGGCAAGTCCGTCGGCGCCGGCGAATACGGCGTGAAGACGCATCCGGCATGGGGCGATGGCAATGACTATGGTTACCACATCACTCGGACGCGCGAGCAGGCGGTCGAGTTGTTTCTCGGCATCGCGCACTACTCGCTTGGGCTGGGCGGGTCGCGCATCCACAACTGGTGCTGGAAAGACAGCGCGCACAATGTGTTTCCGTGGGGAATGGTATATCCTTGTGATGGCGTGCCCAAAGACACGGCCTGCGCTCATCGCAACCAAAGCCTGCTCTTCCGTCACTTCGCGCCTATTTATCGCGAGCCAAGCGTCTACGTGTTGACCGCCGACAGTCATCGCCTCGGCGGCGGCAAGTGGCAGGTCATAGAGGGGATTCTGAAGAGCTTTGAGCTGGCGCTGGCCACTCACGTCGAAAACCTCGGCACGCTCAACGAACAAGAGCTGCGAATCCCGAACTCGGCAAAGGTAATCTTCTGGCCTCTGCCATTCTGCCCAAACGACGATACGTTTGAAAAGGTGTCAGATTGGGTGGTCCGAGGCGGTTGTCTGTACGTGTCGGGTGACGTTTCGTACGACGAGTTCCGTCGTCGCTCGCGAGCTGAACGGCTCGAGAGACTCTGTGGCGCGCGCTACATCGCCGAGCTCTACCCAAACATCCTGGTGAACCCCACGAACGCGGCCAACCAGCCATGCATCAAGGTCGAGCCTGTCACGGGCGTGTTGGAGCGGACGGGCGACGACGGTTCACCGTTGGTCTTGGTCAATCGAGTCGGCAAAGGCCGCGTCCTGTTCACGACCGACCCGATCGAGCTTCACGCAGTCGACGGCCGACGCGAGTCTGATGTGGGTCTATATCGCCGAGTGCTTGATCTCGGCGGCGTCAAGCCTCTCGGCCTGTTACCCGATGACCCGCGCATCCACCTGTTCCGTCTCGCGCAGCGGGACGGGGGCTGCGTCTATGTGCTGTTCAACACTGACGAATCGCAGCCGCGGCGCGCGGTAACACTCACAGACTGCCGACCGACTGTGACGCTCGGCGTGGCGCGAAAGCGACCGGCGCTGATTTGGCTCAATCGGGAGAACGCGCTCCGGGCCGTCGAGACTCAAGGCGAACTCCGCGTTGGTGATGACCTTGTTCTCAGCGACAACACCGGCGGCATTGTCATGACCTTGGACGATCGAGACCTGCGCCGGGCGCGGGCTTTGTTGCTCATGCCGCTGCGCGCTGGCGATGTTCGGCTGCGTCGGCTCCGACCGTGGCGAGATGGCGTGATTATGACTGGTGACATCCGTGATGGCGACTGGAGAACCTGCGAGTGCTCACCCCTCGCGACAGCGGCCGATGATATATCGGTAACCGTCAACGGCGACCAGGCGTCTAGCCTGGTATTGGTATGTCAGAGCAAGGCATCCAACCGTTGGGCGGGTGCCATCGCCCGGGCGCTGGTCGATTCAGCCACCCTGCCCTGAGACCGCAAGACGTGGTGCTGCTACTTCCGAAGCAGCGAAATGGCTCTCCGTGCTATCTCGTCGGTATCGAATGCCAAGTGTAGGACGAACTGCGTTCCGATCACCGCACCCGAGAATCCTCGCAGATTCACGCCCGCTTGACCAAGCATGCGCGTGATCTTGGCTGCGATCCCCGGTTGGTTCTCCCCTGCCACGCACACCGAATGCAGGTGGCGAGAAACGCTGAATCCTTCCGTGGTGGCGGCTTCGATCTCCCGATCCCCGCGCAGCGGCGTGATGAACACGACGCCCGTGCCCGGCTTGTCCGGAGCACGGCGTGCGATGATGAAGCCGAGGTCGGCCCCGGCATCCGCAAGTGCGGCGAGCTTGTTGCCCAATGCGCCCGGTTTGTCATCCATGCTGGCAACCCAGACTTCTTCTTGTTCAACGATTAGGTTCATAGTTATTCCTCCTTCCCACGCAAAAACTGCCTCGGCTGCGGGGCCGAAAACTCAGGGAGAATCCGGAAGGTGTTGGTCATAGTGCCCGTGATTGTGCCCGAAGGCGACCAAGTGATTGGCGCAGTGTCAAGATTCGGGGCCACCTCCACGCTGTACGCCTTGTTCGTCACGCCGAATAGAATCGGTCGTAATTGCTCCGTGTCGTTGCGATGTAAATCGATAATGGGCGGGTCGGCCATGAACTCCCACGCGCGGAAGGCTTGCCAAGACTCCGGTGGGCCGCCGATGACCTGGAGATCGTTCGTTTGCGCTACACGCGCGAAAAACTCCCACAAGCCATCCGGCACTCGCGTGTCGAGCGCCTCCACCCAGTAACTGTGCCACGCCCGGCCGTAGAGCGACACTGACGCGCCCGCCGACACCACAGGCGGCAACACCGGATGCCCGGCGATCTGCACTGCCACGTTCACAAGCACAAAAACGTTGCCAGGCAGGAGAATCATGCCACCGTTGATGGCTTTGAGCTCAGACACGCCGAGCGGCGTGGCGAATGAAGACAGGTTCGACAAGTCAATCACGCTGCCAGTTCCGTCCGAAACAACCGAACAACTACCGCCGGAAATGCTTTGAACCGTGTTGAGATCGACGTTTCCACCGCTCTTCGCTCCGATTTGGAATCTCCTGTTGGCGTCGGCGTTTAGGGCGGTCATCCCCGACAGATTCACCACCGTTCCTGCCCCCTCGGAGTAAACCTCAAACCACCCGTTGGCCAACGTTGTCACTGCCGGTAGCTCCAACTGCCCGCCCCGGTAGGCTCGCAATCTCCACCAGCCTGAGTTGGCAAATCCCGTCACGTTCGTCAGCCCTTCCAAAATCAGCCGGCTCCCTGCGCCCTCGGCATGCCAGATCGCGTCGTTGCCAAGTGTCCGCGTCGCCTGCCCGATCTGCGGCAAACTCAACACTGCACCGTTATGAACATACAGGCCCGCGTCATCGATGCTCGTGACCTGCCCAACAGGGATAACACTGCCGGTATCGCGGAGGATCAGAGTCACTCTCCGCAGATTCGTGAAGTGTGGCACCAGGACACTGCCACTGTTCCGAGCTTCCAGCGCCAAGTATTGATCAGTCCGGCTTGGCTGATACGCCGTCAGCGCGGACAAATCCACTACCGAGCTTGCTCCTTCCGCGTAGGCGCTGAACCAGCCGTCTGTCAGCGTGGCCAACGCTGGCAGTTCAACTCGCCCGCCGCTCAACGCCTCTAATCGCCACCAGCTCCCGTTGGCAAAGCCCACAAGGTTCGTCACAGCCCCCAGCACGAGTCGGCTTCCCGCTCCTTTCGCCTGCCACGCCACGTCGAAAC
>JAXDCU010000278.1:0-7233 GCA_034677645.1 Verrucomicrobiia bacterium | reverse complement strand
AGAAACCGTTCCGAATCGAGTGGAGTAACTCCGGCTGGTTTCGGGCTGGAGTGAATCGCAGTTACCCAGGGGGTACTCGGCTGCTACTGTGTACCAGCACGGGGCACGGGGTTCTGGCAGCCCAGCTTTGCAGGGTCCGCCCAAAGAAACGTCGCGGAGACGAACAAAAAGGACCCCTGAACCGGGGAGGACATGTGGTCTGGGCAAGACCCGTGAAAACCTTCCGCAACGCCGGCGATGATAAACCAAAACCGCTGGCCTGTGAGCGAAAGGCAGCCTGAGAGGTAAGAGGTCAGACCCGTGGCACCGGGCCAACGCACCGCCAAAAGCGGTGGCCGTCCCGGAGCTAAATGGCGGAGACGCGAAGGGTAAGTCACAGACGTGTCTTTGCTTGGTCCGCAGGCCTGTGGCGCAACCACTGACCGAGCGGGCTGAGAGGCCTCACTCGAGAATTCAGCGACCAGAAGGCGCTGGACGGCCCTGCTACGAGGCCGATGACTCCGCTTGCCACGGAGAATAGCGTCGGGAAGCTGGCAGCCCCCAGAGGCGCCTAATAGCCAGCAGCGGGAAAGAGAGCGTGGCGAACTCCCACCCCCGAATTAGTCCCTGCTCGGCCGCAAGGTCGGGCAGGGGCTTCTTTTTTGCGACATCTACTGCCGGCCGGTTCAAGGTCACGGAGCGTGTTCGCAGAAAGAAGGAGGCTTCATCAACCTGGTGTGGACCGATTCCACTAGGTCCATGATTTGTCCGAACAAACTGGGACGCCGTGGAACGCGTCCCTGTCAGGTTCATGGTCCAAATGTTTCTAAGAAATGATTGTTCATTCACTACGTTCACGAATGCGTCCCACCGCCCAACTCGCATGCTCCGCAACAAGCTGGTCGGGATCAAATGCGGCGCGCTCAAGAGCGGGTAGAGCGTCCGCATTGGCGACATTGCCGAGAGCCACGCAAACGTTGCGTCGCAAACCACTGAGCTTGATTCGCTCAATAGGTGTGCGCCTGAAGCGCCGGCGAAAACCAGCGTGATCAAGTGCCAGCAGGTCGAGCAGAACCAGTCCGGAGTCGTCAGTCCACTGCGTTCTTGCCAGAAGTCCCCCGGCGGCGGCAAACCGATTCCACGGACAAACCTCCAGACAGGCGTCACACCCGAAAACGCGCGCCCCGATCAAAGGGCGGAATTCAATCGGGATCGGTCCGCGCGACTCGATTGTCAGGTACGAAATACAGCGGCGGGCATCGAGCTGATAAGGAGCCACGATGGCCTGAGTTGGGCAGGCAGCAATGCAGCGAGTGCACTTGCCGCAGCGATTTCGAGCCGGTGCGTCCGGAGCAAGCACCAGTGTTGTCAAAACCTCGGCGATGAAGAACCAGTTGCCCAGTGACGGACGGATGAGGTTTGTGTGTTTGCCAATGAACCCCATTCCAGCGCGTCGCGCGAGGTCGCGTTCGAGTACAGGCCCAGTGTCAACATAAGCCCGCGAGCGTGTGTCTGGGCCGCCCACGATATCCACTGTCTCCACCAGAGCCAGAAGCTTCCGGCGAAAAACTTCGTGGTAGTCGCGGAATCGGGCGTAACGCGCCACTCCCCCGCGGCTCTCCGGTTTCCAGCTCCTCGACATTGCAAGCGACGAGCGTGCCCACTCGACCGGCTCCGGCGCCGCTTCGCCGGCAGGATAGCTCGCGGCCAGCACAATCACACTCGCCGCGCCAGGAAGAACCGCGGCGGGATTCACGCGCCGATCCGCGGTCCGTTCGAGGTATGACATCGTCCCTTGTCGGCCGGCGGCAAGCCAATCACGGAAGTGGCGAGCGCTTTCAGGCGGTGTCGCCGTGGTGAACTGGCAAGCGTCGAATCCGAGCTCAATGGCGCGCCGGCGGATGATGGTTTTGGCATCCGCGCTCATTGCGCTCAGAACTTTGGCTCGTCAGCAGCCGGCAGTTCCGCTTTTGGCTCAGCCGCCGATGTCGTCGCGGCAGCGGCTTGGTCCCGTCGCGCGGATAGGAAATGGCGGATGACAAGCTGTGCGATTTCGTGTGAGTGCCGCGAGGCTGTGTTTATGAGAACGTCGGCCTGTTGGTACACAGAGGTGCGCTGGCCAAGCAACTCGCGAATGCGCTCAAGAGTGTTCGGAACCTGAAGCAGTGGGCGACGTTTCAGATTCCGCATGCGCGCATTGATTACCTCCGCCGGCGCCCAGAGACAGACTACCAGCGCGTGCGCCTTCAAACTTGCCAGGTGCTCCGGATTCGCCCCAAGACCGCCGCCCGTCGCAATTACCGTCCCGCGCCGAGTGGCCAGATCGGATACCACTTGCCGCTCGTACTCTCGAAAGGCAGCCTCGCCCTCTCGAACGAAAACCTCCGCCACACTCTTGCCGGCGCGCAGCTCCACCAGCACATCCGTATCGACGAAGTCAAACCGCAGGCGCCTGGCCGCCATCCGGCCGGCAGTAGACTTGCCGGTCCCCATGAATCCGATGAGAGCCAGGTTGTGAATAGTTCGGTCGGCATTCACCGGTCAGTTTCTCGATGCACCCTAACCACTCCGTCCCGCGGAACGACTCTCTGAGCAGACTCCCGGCCGACTTGCTTTACCCGCGTCATCCAAACATCGACCCGGGACTGGCGCACGCCGTTCCGCGCCTGGCGCGGCGGCAACGGTTGCTTCCCACGCAATCCTCAGACCTTCCAGCGTGAGCAGAGGGTCCACCACCTGAATCTCTGGCAGCTCAGCTGCGATCAGTTTCGCGTATCCGCCCGTGGCCACAACATGCAGATCGCGTGCGCCAACCTCACGGCGTATCGCGCGCACAAGTTCGCGTACAAGCCCGCGATAGCCCCGTACTGCTCCGATTCGCATGGCCTCGGACGTACTTCGTCCAATCACGCTGCGTGTCTCCCGAACTTTTATGCTGGGCAAGAGCGCAGTCCGCCGGTGGAGGTAATCGGTCATGGCCGACATGCCTGGCGCGATGATTCCGCCGACGTAGTTGGCCTTCGCGTCCACAACGTCAAAAGTCACCGCTGTGCCAAAATCCACTACAACCACAGGCACACCGTACCGACTGCGCGCCGCCACCGCGTTCGCCAGCCGGTCAGTGCCGATCGTCGATGGCTTCGGATAATCAACGCCTATTCCAGGCAGGTTCCGCGCGCTCAACTCGACTACTCCAACTTTCCATTCTCGCCGCAGCGCGCGCCGGGCTCGAACCGCGGCACGCGGCACAACGCTGCACATGGCCGCGCCCTTCACATCCGCGGTCCCAACGAACTCGCTCAGCAGCCTCACCGCTCGCCAGTCAAACCACGAGTTCGTCGGTAGATTGAAACGGCGACGGACCGCTTTTGCATCGGCCAGCCCGACGTGTGTGTGTGTGTTCCCAATATCCAGAAGCAGTATCATTTCTCAACTAGCACGTCACCGCCAATTACGCGCTCCAAGTGACCATGCTCCGTGCGCAGCAGTAGCGCCCCGTCGGCATCTAGCGCCTCGGCAAGCCCACGCAATCGGCGCTCGCCCGTCGCCACGACAACTACGCGGCCAAGCGTCGTGCAACGGGCTTCCCATTCATTCGCCACCGATTCGAATTCGCCCGACACGATCCGCTCGTAGGCCAGGTCAAGCTCGCGCAAAACGCACGCCGCCAGCTCGGGCCTGTCCATGACACGACCGGTCTCGATTCGGAGCGAGGTTGCCACACGACGCACCTGGGTGGGGAAATCTTCTCGCTCGACGTTCACATCGATTCCGATGCCCAGCACGACGTGCCGCACTTGATCTGGTTCGGCACTTAATTCGGTCAGTATGCCCGCCACCTTGCGACCACACACCAGAATGTCATTCGGCCACTTGATTTCTGGCGCCAAGCCGGTCTGCGTCTCCATCGCACGCACTAGAGCAGTCGCGGCGGCTACGGTCAAACGCGTCGTCTCCTGCGGACGCAGTCGGGGGCGAAGAAGAGCTGAAAACCAGAGCCCTTTGCCGGGGGGCGAAAACCAGGTCCTTCCTAGACGACCGCGACCGCGAGTTTGGGACTCCGCGAACACCACAACGCCCTCTGGCACGCCGTCGCGGGCGAGTTTCTCCGCCAGGTCATTGGTTGAGCTGGTCTCCTTGAACACGCGCACGTCCCGCCCCACGACCCGCGTTTCGCCGAGCCGCGAAATGAGGTCGTCGGCGTGCAGCCTATCCGGAGTGGCGGCGAGACGATACCCACAGTGCGGGCTTGATGGGATATCGTAGCCGAGCCGACGGAGTTCCGCGATTCGGGCCCAGATCGCCGCTCGGCTCAAGCCCAGTTCTTGTCCCAGTTCAGTTGCCGATACTGACCCGCCGCCAGCCCGGCGAAGCGCCGACAGAATCTCTGAGTCGGTCGTCACGCGATCTCGAAGTCCAGGGCGATGTCCACGGCCCGCGCGGAGTGCGTGAGCGCGCCGACCGAAATGAAATCAACGCCCGTTTCTGCGATGGCGCGCACGTTGTCCAAGTTCACGCCGCCGCTGGCTTCGGTCAAGGCCCGCCCGCCCACCGTTTTCACTGCTCTTCTCAGGACGGCAACAGGCATGTTGTCCAGCAGAATCATGTCCGCGCCGGCTGCCAACGCATCGGACACCTGATCGAGAGTGTCGGCCTCGACCTCGACATTCAAACGCGGGTATTCCTCTCTGACCCGTCGCACCGCAACCGCGATCGCGCTTGGTCGTGCGTCCCTCAGCGCCACGAGGTGATTGTCCTTGATCAACGCCATGTCCGACAGTCCGAGTCTGTGGTTCCGTCCTCCTCCGCATCTCACGGCGTATTTCTCGAACAGCCGCCAGCCAGGCGTTGTCTTGCGCGTGTCCAACACGCGGGCATGCGTGCCGGCCACCGCGGCCACGTACCGAGCGGTTAACGTGGCAACGCCGGAAAGACGCTGCAGGTAGTTAAGAGCGACTCGTTCCGCCGTCAGAAGACCTCGCGCCAAACCACGCACTGTCATCAACACTGTCCCAGCTTCGACATGATGCGAATCTTCAACTCCGCGAATGCACGTTGAGGTTACTTGCACCATTCGGAATGCCGCCTCCGCAAAATCCAATCCTGCCACGACCAATGACTCGCGCGCGATGACCCGACCGCGGGCCCGGGTTCTGGCTGGAATTGTAGCCAGAGTCGTAACGTCGCCCGAACCGACGTCCTCGGCTAGGGCAAGGCGGACTGCGTGGCCCACCGCCGTCCGCGATGGCCGCGCTGGGGCGCCTATGTCAAAAATACTGTGCTTAGAGTTCACCGGTGTTTCTCGACCTGAGGGGTGGGTGGAGCGTCGCTCGGCGTCGCGCTCTTGCCTCCCACAGATCAGACTTGAAGCATGATGCCGTTCTTGCTGGATTACACAAGCGCAGTTGTTCATCGGATTCTCCCCATGAACCGGCCCTCCCGGAGCGCGGCCCCGCCAAGCGCGGGGCCGCTTCAACACGCTATCGTCCGAACGCGAATGTGTCTCCTACCAAACTTCTGTGCATATGCATCGGAGTTTGGCAAAAGCGCGGCGTCGACTTTCGGACGTGCGGCGGACAGAAAATCGCCAAAGGGCCGCTCTGGCGTCCCTCACGACTCCATGTCACTAACTCCACTTCGCCGTTGCCATCCTCAATCCTCTGGACTCAAATAGTGCTGTTGCCACGCAACACGCTTATGCCTGTCCCAGTCGTCAACACAGCTCAAATGCGGCAATGGGAGGAAGCCACATGGGCAGCGGGACGCAGCCAGGAATCCGTCATCAATTGCGTGGGAAGTCATCTAGGCAGACGCGCTTCGTCCATGACCGCGCCCGATGAGATGATCTTGATCCTCGCAGGCAAAGGGCACAACGGCGACGACGCCATATCCGCCGCTGCTCAATTGACTGATCGACGCGTTGAGCTGATCCGAATCACGGACCCGGTGTCCGATCTGTCTTTGGTGCGGGAGGTTCTTTCCCGCCAACCAGGTTTGATCGTGGATGGCCTGTTCGGCATCGGACTTGACCGCCCACTCGATGCGGGTTGGAGATCGCTGATCGACGCGGTCAATCAAAGCAAATACCCGCTCCTCGCCGTGGACGTTCCCTCCGGGTTGAAAGCTGACAGCGGGCATCCGCTCGGCTCCGCCATTAGAGCCGACGTGACGCTCACGCTGGGGGCTCCTAAGATAGGTCTGCTGGGCACTAATGCTGCCCAATACGTCGGCCGGCTCGAGCTAGTTCCCGACATCGGTCTGGTTCCGTGTCCCTTAACGGGCGAGCTGGTGTGGGCAGTGGCATCCGACTACCGCGGTTACCCGCCTCGCAGGCCCGCTGGCGCTAACAAGGGGACGTTCGGCCATCTGGTTGTTTTCGCCGGGAGTCCTGGGTATTTGGGCGCTAGTGTGTTGGCCGCGCGGGCCGCGCAGCGCGCTCAACCGGGTCTAATTTCGCTCTACACGGTTCCTCCCGTGTATGACGCCACGGCCAGTCAGTTGCAGGCCGTGATGGTGCATGGGTGGACACCGACGAGCCGCTGGCCAAACAATGTGACGGCGATGGTGGTCGGGCCGGGTTTGGCTGCGCCGGATTTGCCGGACGAGGTTAAAGCTGAAGCGGTGAATTGGTGGCGAGAGGCGGAAGTGCCCGTCATTGCGGATGCGAGTGCGCTCGACTGGCTAGCGGAAGGTCGGACTCGCACCGAGGCAATTCGTGTGATCACGCCACATCCGGGAGAAGCGGCGCGTCTGCTGCATACGAGCGTCGACACGGTGCAATCGGACCGACCTGGTGCGTTGCGTGAGCTTTCTCGGAGTTACGGTGGTTGTTGGGTTGTGTTGAAAGGCCGGCACACGCTGATCGGCACAGAAGAAGGCAGCATCCGCGTGAACTCGTCTGGCAATCCTTACCTGGCACAGGGCGGCAGCGGTGACATACTGGCTGGGTACATTGGTGGTTTGTTGGCTCAACCAGAATTGCAGCGCGACGTGGGACAGGCGCTCTGCTACGCCGTCTGGCAGCACGGGGCAGCGGCGGATCACCTCACCGACATTCGGCGCAACTGGATTGTTGAAGAGTTGCTCGAATGGCTCGGCGTGTCACAGCGGTAACTCGCCATTGGAGTCCCAACCCGTTTCTTGACGGATGTCCGTGAGGACCGTACGCTTCACTCGGATGCGGACGAAATCTGAAATCGTCATCGAGTACTGCGCGGTCTGAAACTACGAACCGCATGCCGTCGGTCTGGCGGC